>CACZRU010000164.1 GCA_902783605.1 uncultured Lachnospiraceae bacterium | reverse complement strand
CGAGCTGTTACCATTTGAAGAGATAGTAGAACATTTTAATGAAGCTCTAGAAAATGATCCTCAGATATCCGGTAAATCTTCCGGAAGTCTGAATGTTCTTAGTGCCAGCTTTACATATGTTCTAATTGACGGTGATGAAGCCAATAAAGCTAAATATGTTCCAGCTTGGTATTTCACCACAAAAGATAATCAGCTTAAGAATGGTTCGGAGCCTGTTATTTATACACATGTTATAAATGCCATGGATGGTTCGGATCTGACGAATGAGATTAAATAAACCAGTTAGGTGCTGTACTGAAAAGTAGAGCGCCTTTTATTTTGGATTTGTGGGATTTAGTTGCGTTTAAAATTTCATTTAATAGGGGAGGCAGGGGTGATATGTTGCGCATTTGTTACCCTATGACAGCTATAATTAAATCATATTTTAAGATAAGATTATATGCTTTATAAACATTTTATATGATTTATAAATTCTAGGCAGTAACAGGGAGGATTGTTATGGGAAGAAGATACAGAGCATCAAAGGATGATTATTATTTTTTCAGTACAGTTAATTCCGTATATGGAATGTTAAGACCTATAGAAGAAAAGCTTAGGGCTGCAGGCTATAAAGGGCCTGTTTTGAATGATTTCAACAATTATATGGATCTGATAAATGATGCAGAATTATCTGATCATAGACATTTCTATATTGATCTTCAGATTAAAGAGGGAAATACGCTTTCGAAAGATCAAGAAAAAGAATTCAGGAAATATTTAAGAAAATATGAGAATTATCTTGATCTCCTTATAAAAAATACCCCAAAGAGTGAATATTCGGAAGAATTGGATGAAATCAGATTTCATAAAGCCTACATAAGGATGGTAAAAATCTTTGGGTCTAGAGAGCTGTTAAGCGATCAGCTTTATTTTGCATCACATGGCAAGGGCTATGATGCCGACTTTGGAAGTATTAATGAATTAGATGATGGTAATAGGAAGATATCTCGTGAACTATGGGAGAATGTTCATAAGTATTATCCTTATAGTGATTTTAGGAATTCTATTACTGATGTTATAAATGTAGTATGTGATTATGAAGAAAATAAAGATAAAGACAGTTATATAGAACAGATAAAGTATAGAGATAAATATAAAAAGTCTTTACAGAATTATCTATCTGCTTGTCAATCAATGGAACATGGTAGAGTTAAGTGGATAGAAATTGCAAAAAACAAGGAACGAATCGCCGTTTTTGAAGAACTTGAAAAATCAAAGGCGCCAGATGATAATACTGATTATAGGGCTGTATATAAGAGAGTTGCAGAGCAGAAAAAGAATAAGATAAAACCATCACCAGCTGATGAGAGTATATATAATGCAATAACTAAAAAGGTTAATTCCAGATTTAAGGAAAACAAAATGCATTATGGTGAATATAACACTCTCTTTGGACATGAATTAGAAGGAATGGGGTTCTATGTAAATATTGAGGACTTTACGGGATTTAGAGGAACAAACCTGGGTTCTCATATGGCTGAAGCTCAGATAAAAGCCATAGATCACGGCTGGCCTATGGATGAGATTCAGAATATTCAGAGACTACAGATTGTTATTAGTGATGGTTTTAAGATCTCGGGAAAAGATTTTGAACCAAAGCATGAAAATGCAATAAATAGGGCTAAAGAATTTTATAACAGGATAAAGGATATGGACTATCCAACAACTGAAGCTGCTAGACAGGAAATGTACCAGGAATTATATGAAATCAGCGTAGATATAGCTGATTATACAAAAACTACTGAACAAGGTTTTGAGGATCCAGAGCCCTATACAGTTGATTGGAATATATTTAGAGATGGATTAAAAAAGACCATGAGTAAACCACTTACATTTGCTCAGAAGATGACACTTGATCATGTAGTAAATGATCAGGCTCCAGAAGTTACAGAAGCAACTATCACAGGAATTAAGGCTCTGATCGATGCCAAGAGATTTGCTCATAGTAATAGTACTGAATATGAAAAACTGCAGATAGCATATAATAATTTTGTGGAATCCTTCAGGGATAATCCTGCTGGCTATACTAATTTTAAGACTACAAAACTTAGTGCAGAAAGACTGGAGGTTCTGAAAAAGCTAAGAGCAAGTGCAGCGCATTATCTCAAGGAAAAGGATAAGGATAAAAAGCTTTCTACAGATCGTTCCACATTAGGACAGAACCGTTACGAAGGTGCTCAGAAGGCTTATCATCTTGCAGATATGATGATAAAGGTACATGAGGCCAAAATCGAAAGCGAAGCTAAAGCGAAGAAAGAAGCCAAGAATGTAAAGGGCAGAAAAGAAACCAGGGAGGCATTTTTCGATAAGGATAGTGCTAAAGGTAAAAATGCGATTAAATTTGAGATATATGAAGCTGGTGGAAAAGAAGAATATGAGGCCAGACTAGCAGAAGAGGAAAGAATGGCTGCTGAAAATGAAAATAAAGTGCCTACTACAGAAGAAGAAAAGTACGAAAAATATATAAAGCAGTGTAGATTGAAAAAGGATGAACCAATAACCCTTGAGGATGAGGTTGAGAATAAGGCTCTTCAGAAGGATAGAATAAATAGACTCGGCTTAATGCTTGCTGCAATAGAAGCTGAGGAAGCAGGAAAACCATTTAACCCTGAAGATATACAGAAACGAGCAACTGAGATCAAGGATTTATATTCACTATCTGTTTTGAAGAATAACACAGAAGCTCTAAATGGTCCTGAAAAGCTGGCCAATGCTCTCACTTATGGATTTAGAGCAAAGGACATAAAGAAGGAATTCGAACAGTCTCTTTACGAAGTCAGAAAGGTAAAGTATAAGAATTATGCTGAGTCCCAGATTAAGTATCAGACGGACATTAATACACTTCTGAAGAGAAATCGACCAGGTAACCTATCAGAAAAAGATCAGAAGATCATTGAGGCTCTGACAGAGATTAAGAATGTTGATCTAAGCGATAATACCATGGTGGCACTTAATTCTTATAAGATCCGTAAGGCTAACCTGAAGCTCATGAAGGCTGTAAGTGATTCATTTAAAGGTGTAGATAGAATTGATAAAAATTCTTACAGCGTAAATCTGGCCCTTAACAGTCTTGCAGTACTTGATACTTATACAGGCTGTAAGCCAGTGGCTAATAAGCTCCTCCATAGGATCAATGCAAATATGAGAGATATGGAAGGTGATGAGCTGAATATAAATATAGAGGATTTCAAACTGAATTACGGTGTTAAGCATTCTAAGGATGTGAATCGCCAGATAAGAGAAAACATTCAGCAGCAGGAGAACCAGATTATTGAACATCCTCACCAGGGAAATCAGGTTGTTGAGAATCCTCAGCACCAGGGAGATCATATAGTTGAGAATCCTCAGCATAAGGGAACTCAGATCAATGAGAATCCTCATGTAAATAAGAATAAAAAACACATTTAATGATCATTTTGGGGACATATAATGCTCTGGCGTGTTGCTCATTTGTTGCACATGAGGTGGTAGTATTGTGAACGTAGAAAGCAAATAAAGCTCTAAACGATATACAAAATAAAAAAACAAAGTAATAAATGCATAGTTGATTGTTTAATCAAGGGGAGGCTATGTGCCGTGAAAGAAATATATGAGGATCATGAATGGTTTGTTGAACATCATGTGATTGGACAACTTAATAAGGAAAAATCTGATTCAGCAAATGTGCATGAGCATGCACAGGACAATACACATGAATTTGAGAAGGGTAAAGAAGTGAATAATCTTTTATACAGACAATGGTTGGAAGAAGAACTGAAAGACATTTCCGGAAATCTTCTTGCAGGAAGAACTGTTATAAGCCATAATTCCGGAAAATATAAAAAACTTCAGGATTCTATAAATGTAGTATTAGAAATACTTGAAAATCATAATGGTGAGGAATGGCTGGAACCAGAAGATAAGGAACTACTGGAAGAGAAGATTCACCTTATGAAGGAAGCAGCTCTTCCATATATGCAGTTAAAGATAGAGCAGGGAGCACTGGCCAAAGATGCTCCTGCTCCTCTTAGTAAGCGCTATTATGGCGCTTATGCTGTTATGAAGATTCAATCAAAGCTTCCAGACAATCCTGGACCAGAGTATGGAATTCTTGCTCCTGAGAAGCTGGATGACGGAGATAAGGAATATAACAGCTGGGACCATAAGTATAAACAGAACATCAGATATCTGGCTAAGAAACAGCTATATGCCTATGAGAAGAATCTTAAGGAGCTGAATGAGAGTGAGGGGCTTTCAGGGGGAACAGCTGAAGAACATACTAAAGGGCTTTCGAAAGAGCTTTCAAAAAAACTCTCAACAGAAGAGTTTGATGCCCTGATGGATTTGATGGAGCCTTCTAAGATTCTTTCATATAAGCATGACGGTGATCTCTGCCAGAAGTATCCAAAGATGCGAATAAAGCTGGAACAGGCTATCAGGGCAAATGAGAAGCTTCAAAATATGTCTGAAGATGAAATCTCTGATTATCTGCTCAACTGGAAGGTATCAGCCAGGAAGAAGTCTCTTGAATCAGCAAAGAAGGCAGTAGAAAGAAAGGGGCATACATTTACCGAGAAAGATAAGAAACAAGTTGAGGAAAAGCTTGATCTTTTCATTAAGGATAAAATCGAGAAGTTCAGTTCTAAGGAAGCACTTACAGAAAAGGGAGACGAATTAGAACAAGTTGCCAGATTTGTTGACCTGAAGATGAAAGTCATCTCCAATAAGCTCTATGTAAAGCGTTTACATACCAACACTATAGGCAGAAAATATAGTGTAAAGGAATATGAGCAGAAGGCTCAAGAAGCAAAGAACCAAAATGAGAAGGAATTCTATACGAATCTTCGTGATATTAGAGAGCTTGAGGATGCAGGAATCAGGCATGAGAAGGATCCGTATGAGACGTCCCTGTATAAAAATATAAATGAAACCCTGCATAGGACTGTTAAGACTGAATTATTTGGATTTAAAATAGGTAAAGGATCTACCAAAGAAGCTAATGCTAATAGGGGAATGGATGGTTCAGATGATCCGGCCTCGGATTATGTTCGTTACGGCAGGAGCATGAAGGGCCGTGTCGGAAAGATAGGTCTGAAGCTCCACTCAAAGCATAAGAGTATTTCTCTTTCCGGAGGGATCGTATTTGGCCAGGCTAAGGCAGCTTCATATATTGGAGCAACCTATGAGATTCCTGGAGCCTCAGCTCTTACTGATGGTGAATTTTCTGCAGTTAAGGGAAGATTTAAGCTGAAGGCAGGAAAAGGTCCTGTTGAAGTCACTGCAGGCGGAAGTATCAGCGCAGGTTATTCCTACGGATCCGTAAAAGGAGGAGTCGGAAGATTTATAAGCAAAGATGAAAATGGTGTTGAAACAGAAGTCTATGGTATTGGTGGAAAAGCCGGAGGAGCATTATCAGTATTCAAAGGTAATATCGGCGGTGCACTAAACATCTGGGGACTTAAGGTAGGTGTAACGGTTACAGGATACGGAGCCGGTGTGGCAGGAGAGATTGGAGGAGGAATAGACTCCAGTGGAATTAAATTCTCATTTGCCGGAGCCCTAGGATTAGGTGCTGGAATTTCAATAAATGTCAACTGGAGTGGACTCCTCAGTAATATAAAAAATATCTGGCGTAAATCCAAACTGAAGAAGCTTATTGCTGCTTATAAGGAAAGAAAGAAGAAGCTTGATCCGGAGTCCTCTAATCCGGAGATTGGAAAAGGCAGCGCAGATAAAAAGCCAGGAGCAGATGCAGAAAGTGATATCGAAACCACTCGAGGCGAAAGTGATATCGAAACTACTCGGGATGAAAGTATTGATAAGAGTGTAGAAAGAAGTTTTGAAGAGAATAAAGACAAGGACATAGAAAAGAATAAAGAAAACGGCATAGAAAAAGCTACGCCTGGAGATGATAGTTTAGTAAATACGCATTCCGAGACACCAAGTGGTGACCACCAAGATAAGAAAGATCATGATGTTCATAAACATCACCATGATATGAAAGACCATCATGATAAGAAAAATCTGCCTCATATGTAGAGATACTAAATTGAGGAATTTCATTTTAAGAGTACAAAAGTTTTAAGAACACAAGGAGGATTTCCATGTATAAGAATATGCTGCCAATTGGCTCAATTGTAAGAACCGTAGATGCTGAGCGAAGGCTCATGGTTATTGGAAGAATTGTTACATCCGAGGAGAAGGATATTATATATGATTATGTTGGAGTACCATATCCTGAGGGGGTAAGTGGTTCCGACAATTTCTACTTCTTCAATCGCGATCAGATTGCTGAGCTGTTCTTCATCGGCTTCCAGGATCAGGAAGCGCTGGATTTCCAGAAGGAGATTCTGGACAACATCGGCGAACTGACCATTGGGGAAGATGGTATTGAAGAGAAGTAGCTGAGGCTTTTTTGAAGGGAGAAAAGAAATCTGCGAATAAATCTGTAAATAAATCTGTTTGAGAATCTGAACAGAAGAAAGAAGCCATAAAGAAGCATTAATGGATAATATGCTGTGAACAGTAAAGAATGTCCGCATACAGCAATTAATAACAGCTTGTATGCAGTGAATTGTTAAGCTTTTTAGAAATTGGGGAGTTATTACACTATATAAACAGGGATTGTTGAGTAATCAGCAATCCCTGTTTTCATATCACAAGAAATTGCGCAAGCAATTTTTAAAATCACGAAGTGATTTTTAAGCTACGAAGTAGCTATGATATACCGAAGGAAAATCTTGATAAATAATGCAACAGTATCTTGTCAAATGACTACTTATTGAATATCATCTGGTATAGAGGCTTGTGTAGTGAATGAAAGGCTTCTGTAGATGAAGACCTTCTTTATAATGATAATTATTCACTTGACCAGTACATGAGTACAAATAAGTGATATAAAAGTATTTAAAATATGGGAGATGCATAACTATGGAGAATAACAACGGTTATTGGGGTGACAATCATAACCAGCAGGGTACAGGCGGTCAGCAGTACAATTATGGTCAGCAGAATCCAGGTGGTCATCAGTACAACTACAATCAGCAAGGGACAGGCAGCCAGCAATACAGTTATGATCAGCAGAGTTCAGCAGGTCCACAATATAACTACAACCAGCAGGGAACAAACGGCCAGCAGTACAATTATGGTCAGCAGAACGCTGGTAGTATGCAATACAATTACGGCCAGCAGAATTCAGGCAGCCAGCAGTACAATTACGGCCAGCAGAATTCAGGCAGCCAGCAGTACAACAATCAGCAGTATGGCAATAACCAGCCTCCGAAATCCGGTTCAAATGATAATCCAGGCTTTGTGATGGGAATCATCGCTGCCATTTGCGGTCTATTGGCTGCGCCGGTAGGAATTGTTCTTGGTATTATCGGCCTGATAAAGTCCAAAAATAACCCAAAGAAACTGGCTAAATATCTAAATATTGCAGGCATCGTCATTGGAGGAATCACCTTAGTGTCCGTCCTCGTCTTTATCATCATTTTCAGTAAGATGATGAAGTCCGATAGTGGTGTGATGTATGGAAATACAGATTCCAAGAAAGTAATTGAGCGATATTTTAAGGCGCTTGAAGATGAAGACAGCGATCAGGTCAAGAAGTGCTTTGTAGATGAATCGGATTACTCTCTTACCGAGGACCTGTGGAAGGGTTCTTATGATGATTACAAATGGGACACAACCGGGATCTCCATCAAGAAAGAGGAAACATATACAAAGAAGGAACTGAAGAAGGAATACTCCAAGAATTACGGAATAGCAATTCAGGAGGCATATAAATATAATGTCAAATGCGATTACATCCATGAGACTGATGGGGAAGAAGTCCCAGGAACAGCCGATATCGATGTTCTCGCTGTAAAGAGTGGTGGAAGATTCTACATGCTGGACATTGTAGATGTCGAATGTAATGACCAGGATGCAGATTATGCAGAACTAGATACTGAGGAAGATGAAGAAGATACTGATGATATAGAATTTGATACAGAAGAAGATACCGAAGAGGATACAGAGGCAGGTGTCGAGAAGGATACTGAAGCAGATACGGAATCTGATAAAGAAGATGATATAATTACAACAGAATATACAATGACATTTGATGGAGAAAAGTATGGTTCAGATGAACTGGGATATATGACACTTCCTCTTGAAATGACTGAGACATCAGAGTTTGATGATTCATTTAGCAATGCTTCTCTCGTTAAGGGATATAAGAATTCCACAGAGGATTTCATCATTGGAATTATAAGATATGACAACTCTACAAAGACTCGTCAGGAAATGGCTGAAGACGTAGAAAAAGAACTCAAGGATAAAACTGGCACAACTGTATCATCATCGGAGACAAGTATCGGCCCAAACTTTAACATTCCTTGCAGCAGAGTCACAGCCTTTACAACAGATGGCGCGTATGCCAGCATGTATTTCTTTGAAGATGATGGCGACCTGTATCTGATCCAGGTTGTATATTCAATGCAGTATCTTGTAGAAGCAGAGACAGTTGTGTTTACATACGAGAAGCCATGATGAGTGTGGCATTTATTGTAAACAGTTAAAAATGACTGTTCAACAATGAAGGTGGCTAATCAGTAGGAGAAGCACGGAGATCTGTAGAAGAAGTTTTTAGGAAGGCTGTCAAAATATGACGGTCTTCTTTTTTTAAGCATAAAATCCCTTATTCGTCCTATATAATGGTAAGACATAAAATACTGTCTAAAAAATATGGCAAAACACCAAGGAAATAAAAGAACTTGTGGCACTGTCAGTTGGATGTATATATGTTTATATAACTGACCCTTTCAAAATTAAAGAAAATCGAAAAACCGAAGAGGTCAGAGCTAAAGAATATATAGAACTAAATATATAGTGAAGTCAGCCCATAAAATCATAAAAAACTATAAAACTTTAAGTTGTGTTTACATACGAGAAATCTTGATGACATATTGCCACAAGCAGAAAAGAATGTAATAATATAACAAAGTGTGTCATTGTTCAAGGGGCAAGACAGACAGGAAAAACATACATTTAATTATCTATAATGGGAGGTATAGCATGACAGATTATGAGAAAGAGCAGAGGGCAAAAGAAAAAGCCCGTGAGAAGGAGATAAAGGAGCTTGTAGCCAAGCGCTGGAAGTTCTACAAGAAGTGTAATGCCGAGAAGAAGCAGAAACTGGTTGACCACACATTTAAGTTAGTTATTGATGATGTTGGATCGGGTTGGGAATATATCCATTGGGAGCTGGACGGAGAAAATGTGAATGAATGCAGAATCAGTGATGTTGGAACAACTGTGCATGGATTGTTCTATACTCTGCAGGAGATGGGGCCACAGGATGTCCAGGAGATTGTATTCTGCCATGAGCCGGGTGAGTCATCTTGCATTTTCGCACGAAGAAATGACATTATATGTATAGAACTTCCGGGGATGGATAAGGCTATCTATCTCCAGTTTGAATATTTCATGAATCAGATAGAAGAAGAGTTCTATAGATGGTATAAATACTAAAAACTTTACTGAAAAGCCTTGATTTTACTGAAATCAAGGCCTTTATATTATTTTCAAGGCCAGCTTGATATATATGTATTTATATAACTGACCCTTTCAAAATTTGAGAAAATCATAAAATTGAAGAGGTCAGAGATAAAGAATATGTTTAGAAACATTATGTACATCAAGTTTTGGGGGGAGTGATAATTGATTTGCTGAATAACTTGTTGCGCTTTTGTTGTTCCTAATGCTTTATGATAGTACATGTTTGATGAAATCTAAATTAATTAATATATTTTATTGATATGTGAGGAGGAGAATACTGTGCCAAAAGATAATGAAAGTAGATATCAGAAGAGAAAAGAACAGCTTGAGAAGATTATGGATGATAATAAGAATGTGACTGAAAAGCAGGCTGTTCAGAATCTATATAATAAAATTGAGGAATATAAGAATAATGGAACTAAGCTGGGCCTGGATGAGGTAAAAGAGCTTATAGCACTTTATGATGCTTGTGGAGTTGCATTTAAGAAAAGTTATGATCTAAATAAAATCAACAAAAAAGAGGAAAAAGCTGATTCCTATTACAGAATGATAAAGAAATTCTCCAAGGATTACTCAGCTCTCTATAAATATGCTAGAAAGCTGAATAAGGGACTTGATGATGATAAGAAGCTGGGAATCGAAGCATTTTACGATAACTACAGAACAAGGACCATCGATCTTGGTGGTAAATCCTTGGATGAGATGAATAAAACCGGATCAGGAATGAGCGTGAGATATATCGTACCTGTAACTCTTAAGGATGAGGAACTGGATGGTATGAAAGAGGGAGATGAGTTCCTAGGATTCTTTTCTGAGGATGTTAAGTATGACGAAAAGACTTCGCTGGATACAATTGAGACTCAGGAAGATTATAAGATTTCTAAGATGATAAGAGAGAAATATCCGGAATTTACAAATGATTTGAAAGCAACTGAAGATACTCATAGTGATTGGTATGATCTGGCTATAGCATTATCATATACGGATATGGCAGATCAGCTCAGAACTGAACCATACAAGCTTTTTATTGATAAGAGAAAAGATATGCTTATGACTATGATCGAAAATAGAGTAGCTGATCTCAATAAGAAAAAGCTACCTGATCTAGAGGGTAATTACTATGAACCAATGTTTCAGAAAATGCAAGATTCATATAATAAAATGGATAATAATCAGAAAGAATCCATGGTAAGGGCATTTGTAGAATATAGCAGTCAAGTTATAAAGGCAAATTTTGGTAGAAATGTTCTAAGCGGAATAGGTGTAGATTATAAAGCTCCAGTTGGTCAGCGAAATGCACTTATGAGTTCTATGGCTGATATTCTGGGATGCAGCGATTCGATTGCATTTTCAGAGAAAATAAATATAAAGACTGTCGAAAATGGGAAATTTGTCACCAAGAAGGGTGTTGTTATGATGCCGGCTAAAGGATGTGACCCAGCCGGCACAGATCTTCATGATGATATTTCTAGAATGGATAGGTCGGCTTTGGAGAATTCTAAGGGGCTCATTAAGAGCGTAGCTTCTCTTCAGTTTCTGGATTATGTATGTGGAAATACCGATAGACATCTAAATAACTTTTTCTTCCAGTTTGATGATAAAGGAAAAGTGGTAGGTATTCAAGGAATCGATAATGATAACAGCTTTGGTGCTAGAGAAGGTGCTGATCTGCTGGGAAATGCAGTTCCTTACGAATATCTTCGAGTTATACCAAAGTCAATGGCTGATGCAGTTCTGGCTATGAAGCCGGAAACATATGCAGTTCTTCTTCAAGGATACGGTCTGAATAAGAAAGAGATGATGAATAATTTTAAAAGAATTGCTGAAATTCAGGAGCAGCTTAAGCTGTCTCAGCAATTTTATAAAGATGCAGTTCCAGGATTTCTTGAGGGGAATGTACCAAGAATTGTTCCGGATGATGAGCTTGATTCATATTCATTTAATGAGCAGCTTGTAGTTAAAAATCAGGAAAATGGAAAGGAAAACATTTTTTACAGATTGGCATCAGGAACCCGTAAATCAAATGCGTATGGAAGAATCAAGAACATGAATCTGAAATTGACGAAGGATGCTTATGAACTTGATTCAGTTCTTCTTGAAAAGGGTCCAGGCAGTCTGCATGCAAATGTAGATGCTATGAAGAGTCAGTTAAAAGCACTTGGTACAGGTCCAAAGGGGAAGCCTAAGAAACTTAGTGGTGAAACAAAAGATAAGTACGATGCATTAAAGAATATGATGGATAAAACTAATGCATTATTCACCAATGAAGATTTTACGAAGAGATATATAAAGAATTCTCTAAATAAAGTAGGTGGAACTACTGGGGCGGATATATATGAATTTGATGGAATTGCATATGAGGAATCAAAAAATAAAGAAGTTACATTTAAAGATGCAACTATTGGAAAGGATTCCAGATATCAAGCCATAAATGAAGCGTTTATGGCAACAGATGAATACCTTATGATGAATACAGAAGTGGGTATGAAATATCAGGATCTTCAGCTGGATATATCAATGGCCGAAAACAAGGCTGATAAGAAGAAGGCCCTTGAAGCATTTGAAGAATTCAAAGCTACAGATGAATGTAAGCAGTATATGACGGCTGTGGAAAACAAGAAAAAGCTTGGAGAAGCGCTGGATAAGATGGTGGCTATTCATAAGAATACCGCTGAACTGACGGAAGCAGGAAAGGAATGTGGTGCTATAAAAGTCAGTGATACATATACTGACAGCGAGCTTGAGAAACAGGCAAAGGCTAAGGTTGAAGCAATTAATAAGGCCCAGGCTGATAAGATGGAAGAGATGACCAAGAAGGCCCAGAATAGTAAGAAGGGCATGGGAATTTAGATTGTTAAGTGAATTCAGTTATTTGTTAAGTGAATGGTATATATTTTTTATGCAAAGAATTTGAAAACCTTTATTATTCAACAAAAAATGAAATAATATAAAATAATAAAATTGATTAAATGAGGAGATTTAATTATGGAACTAACGATTGATACATTTGGACAGTTTGACAAGAAATGGGCACTGCTCACATCTGGAACAAAGGATAACTTTAATGCAATGACAATAAGCTGGGGTGGAACTGGCACTCTGTGGGGAAAGCCGGTGGCTACAACCTATGTCAGAACATCCAGATATACACATGAGTATATGGATTCAAATGATTATTTTACAATCAGCTTCTATCCGGAGGACATGAAGAAGATTCTCGGAGTATTCGGCTCTAAGTCAGGCAGAGATATCGACAAGATGAACTACGAAGGGCTTACTGCCAAAGAGGCTGGCGAATCCATAACCTTTGAAGAGGCAGAACTTACCCTCGTATGTAAGAAGCTTTTTAAGCAGAGACTTGACGAGAAGAATATGCCTAAGGACGTTGTTGAAGCATTCTATGTTGGCGACGCTCCTCACGACATGTACATCGGTGAGGTAGTTGAAGTGATTAAATAACGTATATTTAAGGACTGGGGCATTTAACATATTTGATGTATTTAGGGATGGATTAAATTTGCATATTTGATGTATTTAGGGATGGATTAAATATACATATTTGATGTATTGAGAACGGATCTCAGCTCCCATACAACTGAATACTGTTAATTCTAAAAAAGCCTTGATTCTACTGGAAAGCCTTGATTTTCTCGGAATCAAGGCTTTTTTGTTCAATGGGTTTGTCCAAGGTCGTCGTTCAAGGGTTCAAGCGTTGTCCAAGGTCGTCGTTCAAGGCTTTTTTTGTTCGATGGGTTTGTCCAAGGTCGTCGTTCAAGGGTTCAAGCGTTGTTCAATGGTCAAGGGTCAGTTTAATACTTATATGTCTATACAACTGACCCTTTCAAAATTAGAGAAAATCGAAAAATCGAAGGGGTCAGAAATTAAAAATATATACTAATGGTCAGATCTGTCTTTTCCTTGAATCTGTTTTTTTCCTTGAATCTGTTTTTTCCTTGAATCTGTTTTTGTTGAAGATTATTGAAAATTGTTGAGTTTGAATAGTTGATAATAGCTTTATGAAAGATTATCTATAATGACCCTGATAATGTCATTCCGTGTACTCTTTTATTGGAACTGTCGTTGGAACTATGAGGGATGGCTGTGAGGGATGGAGAAGTGCAATATGTGTTTAAACATCTGACCTCTTTGATTTTGGTGATTTTTTTAAATTTGAAGGGGTCAGAGTTTTTGAATAGATACTAAATTGCAGGCTGGCATTTTTAATGACCAGAGTTTTCGCGATAATTAACTCAACAAGTACATAAAATGCGAATTTAAATGTTGGGTCATTTGAAAATTTTAGAAAAAATCTAACTTAGAATAAGCGTTTGAATGCCTAAAATACAAACTTAAATGTTTTGAAAAAAAAGAAAATCTTATAAAAATCCTGGGACGACAAAATAATAAAGTGAAAAAGAAATAAAATACATAGGGGGACATGATGCTACAGAAACTATGGTTTTGGATGCAAAAGAAAAGAACATGCAGATGCTGTTGCTTGATCTGCAGACACTACGAAGAATGCAGGAAGGAACTCCTTAGATCAAGGGAAATACAGCTCCGGATGAAAAGATCTAGAAACTAAGAAAAAGGCTAAAAAAGGAGCTATGAATAGAGCTATGAAAGAAGCTAAAAAAGAAGCTATGAATAGAGCTATGAAAGAAGCTAAAAAAGAAGCTATGAAAAAGAGCTATGAAAGGAGCTGATTAAATGGGAAAAATTTTTTCACTAACATGTAAAAATAAAGAATGTAGTTATAGTGTACAACTAAGAGAGGGGCCTGGATTTAGTTTATTTGCTCGTGATAAGGATCTTGAGAAATCAATTTTGAGTGGTGAAGAAAAAGTTACTGATGAAATCAAGGCTTTGCTTGAAAAGGGACTTAATGTAAACAGCGTTACAACGCTTCTTTGTCCTTGTTGTAAGGAATATCAGATTTGTATGGATCCATATATTTTTGAACCTATACACGAATCGCCATCTGGAACTATTAAAGATTATAAGATTCATTTTATATATGGTGATCCTTGCTGTGAAAAGTGTAATACAAAGCTGATACATATTTTGAATCCGCGTTCGTCTAAGAACAAATGTCCAAAATGTGGTATAGGAGAGATGAGATATAGTGAAACAGGCTTTTATGATTAGGTGTACAAGTCAGGCACCTTCATCCCTTTATAATACCAGTGATTTGATGTATAATAAAGAAGTCGCAAACGGCTATTTTTATGGGTAAGAGGCATTTACGATGAGAGGTAAAAATCATAAAATTTAAGATTTTTAGTCTTAATTTTGGGGAGTAAAAATATTCAAAGCCCCTGAAGTCTTCAGCGATGATTTCAAAGATACAATCAAAGCGATGATTTCAAAGATACAATCAAAACGATAATTTCAAAGATACAATCAAAGCGACGATTTCAAAGATACTATCAAAGAATTAAAAAAGAGATTTATGTAGAAACCTTTATTTTTCAACAAAAACACTTGATTATATGAGGAGTACTTATATATGGGAATACGTACAGATGAAGCAGTAAATAATCATAAAAGCTTTCATACATGTTCTAGTTCTGTATTGGAAGCATTTGCAGATACAATAGGGATAAGTGAATCAGAGGCAAAGAGCATTTCAGCGCCATTTGCAGGTGGTCGTATGGGAAAATGCGGAGCTGTGATGTCTGCAGAGTATGTGCTGGAACAGAAGTTTGGTGTAGATGCAGCTCAGAAGATTGAAGAATATGAAGAAAAGTTCAAAGCTGCTGATAAGGGTTCTGTAATGTGTACTGATCTTAGAGGAAAGGTTCCGGGTTCGTGCAGGGCTTGTGTTACAGATGCAGCCAGAATACTCGAAGAAATGTTAGGATAACTATCCAAAACACCTGAAGAGATAAATAAGATAAATACCCAAAACACCT
>CACZRU010000163.1 GCA_902783605.1 uncultured Lachnospiraceae bacterium | reverse complement strand
AGATAAAGAATGTATCATCTGAAACTAAATCCCAAGGAACTCTTAAGCAAAACCCACAGTAGTCTCAATCAGATTACTAATGGAACCAAATCAATTCTCAAATGATACATTTCAAAGTACTATGTAATTTTTTTATTCTAATTTTTTACTCTATATATGTTTATTCTTTATATTCAGTCTTCAAGATAATAAATCTATATCAGCCTCATCAATTTGCAGTTTGGTATTCCGGCCTTCCAGAAATCCTTTATCTCGTAATTCTTAATCTGTGACACTATACTAGAATTCATGGCTCCATGCCCCACGATCAGCACATCCTTTCCAGCTTCAACCTCCGGCATAGCCTTTTCCTCCAGAAACTGCCCTGTTCTTGCAAAAAGCTCTTCAAAGCTTTCCGCTCCCTCAACAGGTTCGGTATATTCCTCTGGTTTCAGGAAAAATGGAATTATTGGCGATTCGTCAACTCCAAAGACAATAACCTGTCCTTCACATACTCCGAAACACATTTCCTTAAGTCTGTCATCAGTGATTATCGGAACATCTCTTCCCTCCAGTAGTATTTCAGCTGTCTCCTTCGCTCTGATCAGCGGAGATGAAAAGCAGATATCAAAATGAACCTCCTTGTATTCCTCTCTCGCTTCCTCAGCCATTCGTCTGCCTTCTTCATTTAGAGGGACATCCGTTCTGCCCTGAAGTTTTTTCATATCATTCCAGTCCGTCTTGCCATGTCGCATGATGTATAACATTTCTTGTCCTCAATTCTCTAATATATTACCTGATTTCGGCCGTGAGTCTTACCATAATAAAGCTTCTCATCAGCCTCCTTGATAACACCGTCAATATTTGAAGTAATACCAAATTCAGCTATTCCAAATGTCATCGTCACCTTAATCTCAGTGCCATCAACATTAATAACATTCTTCTGTACCGCATTCCTAAGTCTTTCAATCGCAATAAAAGCATTGTCTCCGTTACATTCTGGCAAGATAATAAGAAACTCCTCGCCACCCCACCTGGAAATGACTGAAGTGCTCCTGCACTGAGCTCTCATAATGTCTGCCACTGCCCTTAGTACCTCATCTCCTGCATCATGGCCATAAGTATCATTTACCTTTTTAAAGAAATCTATATCTCCCATAGCCACGCTTACAAAGCTAGCGTCAGTTACATTCCTGACTTCTTTTAGATAGTCATAGGCCCTTCTTCTATTGAAAAGTCCGGTGAGCTGGTCTGTATTTGCTTCCTTCTTCAGCTGATTATTATATTTCATCAGCTTATTTTCAGCCTCATTTTCCTTCTGACTGAATACATAGGAGATAAATATGATAGAAATAAACACTGCAGATATATTTGTGATCTGCAGGAGCTTATCATCAACAAAGCTGATATATCCCTGTGGCTTTAATCCACCGTAGATTCCTATCGTGATGATCCGGACGATCAGTACAAATCCGGCATACATAAACTTATAAACCGTCTTTCCGTACATAGCAAAAAAGCACAGCATCAGAATAATTATGAAATAATTCTGCATGCCGGCGCTCCACCCAAAGCACGGTATCATGGAATTGATATAGCAGACTAAAAATAGGATAAATAGAATCAGCGAAGTTCTTGTCTTAGAATGATAAGTGAACGCAAAAAGCAGAATATTTGCCAAAAAAAGCGCAAATATTCTGAAAGGGTACATTTTAATGACTTCTATTCCGGATATTGCGATATCCAGAATAAAAGCCACAAATTCAACTATATAAAGGATTCTTAAAGCAACGATTGTTCTTTTGGTCTCATTTTCGTACTTTATATCCTTGTTTATAAAGTCCCTTATTGCCCCCACAATACCTTTCCTCTGTATATTCTTAAAAATTTAAAAAGCGGAAGCCATAAATCAGCAGGTGCCTTTAATATGCAGATGCCCTTAATATGCAGATGCCCTTAATATGCAGATGCTCTTAATATGCAGATGCTCTTAATATGCAGATGCTTTCCAGAGTCCGTGAAGATTGCAATACTCATATGCTTCAACAGCCTTGTCACCTTCAGCAAGAGCAAATACTGCAACTGGCTCCTCACCTGGCTTAAGAGTCTTGCGCTGTCTTCCCTGCTCAGTTTCAAGAACGATCCACTGTATTGAATGCTCCTCAAGCATTGGATGAGCAACTGACCCAACCATAACTGTAACAATATTTCCATCAATTTCGATAACAGGAACATGCTTCTCGCCTGCTGCATCTGTAGTATTTGGAACAACCTCTACCATTGCCTCACCACAGCACTTAACATCACATGCATCCTTGTTAAGATAAGAAATCATATTTCCACACTTTGCACACTTAAATACCTTCATTTTGTAACCTCCTTGATTATCAACTTAGATTTCATAATTACCCATTTACATCGAATAATTTTTCGTACAAATTAACGACATAATTATTCTACCATATTTCTATATATCCGTAAACGAACTTTCAATTCTTTATACCTTTTTATACAAGTCTCATGCACTAGCATATTTTTGCATCAGTTAGCACATTTCTATATCATTCTTATTTATGTCTGATAACCTCAAATCTCTGCAATGTATACTTATCTGCCTTTGTAATGCCACCCTTCTTCATAGCAATTGATACCTGGGTTTCAACATCATCCACTCCCTCAAGATCTGGGAGAAGAAGTCCTCTTCTATAACCACATGACACAATAACGCCGTATCGCTTCACATCCAGTTCATCCATAGAATCGATATCCTCCGGCTCGCCCAGGACATCCACATTTATCTCAAGCCATCTAAGCTCATCTTCAGAGATTGGATCAAACCTTGGATCTCTGGTGGAAGCACTGATCGCATTCTGAATAATCTCATTTGCTACATTCTTTGCAGCTGGAGCAATAGTTCCGATACACCCTCTAAGCTGTCCATTCTTATGGATAGAGACAAATGCACCTGCCTTCTGTTTAAATATCTCCTCTGGCAGTTCACTCATCAGCCCCTCTGGTATATCCTCAGGAATACGAACCTTCCTGCCTTTCTTTATGTAGTTCTCCAGTGAAAGTCTCGCAAGTCTTACATATGGATCTGACTTGGCATTTTCTTCGTCTATTTTTGCCAGAAGCTTGTCCAAAAAGCGCCTATTCTCATCCACCTCACCTGGATTTTGAGGATAGAACTCACAGATACCATAACCAACTCCTGTAACATCCTGGTGAGACAAAACATTAGCCTTCACCGCAAATCCGTCAAATGCACCAGCCATGATTACAAAAGATCTGTGTCCACATTCTGCAGCCTTGTCACAGAAGTCCTCGTCAAATTCCAGCATTTCTCCAAAGGCAGCCCTTGATGCTGTATCCATTATCTTCCTGTCATATTCCGGTCCCTCAGGCGCAAAGCCATACGGACCATATTCCTGAAGTTTGTGGGACAAATCTCCACTGGCCACAAATACAGCCTTTCGTCCAAGTTCTTCGCAGGCTTCGCGTATATACATTCCGAATTGATAATGGTCAGCAAGCGAAAGTCCAGAAAGACCAATTCTCACAATCTTCCCACCCTTATAAAACTTACGGATAAAATAGAGTGGCACCATGGTTCCATGATCCAATCTCTTCTTTCGCTGCCCTTCAATACCCGCTGAAAATCCCTCTTCAAAACAGATATCATTCAGTCTGTTCACAAGCTCATGATCATAATACTCCTCAAATGTCACATTGGGAGCTCGAAATTCTCCTAAATCTCCAACAGTCCTGCTTCCAGGTGATATATGAAAATAGTTTGAATACATAGTAGTATGCGGACTTGTGATGATAATCGTGTCCGGAGCCAATTCACTTATCTTCTTCGCAACCTTCTCATAAGCCTCCGTTGTTTCTAGAATTTGTTTTTCACTTCCTCGCCCAACATCCGGCACAATCATTGGCGGATGCGGAACCATAAATCCTGCAATAATCCCCATAAATAACCTCCTGTTTCCCCAACAAAAATACTAATTATAAGATTACCATATTTTTTTACCTGCACACAAGAATTAATCAGCTTATTCCAGTATTTTTAGTCCACCTTATCCCTTAACAAAGTCATCCATTTTTTTCAATTTTTACTACGAGTTATGGTTTATATTATTTTATAATTATGATAAAATATTTTTGTATACTCAAAGCTCAGTCAGGCTATCACTTCTTCTTTTACGCCTGCTGCTGATTTGAGATATATCTTATCAACATGGGGTTGTACAAGGGGTTAGTTATGGGTAGAAAGAAGATAGCTGTATTTACCGCAAATATTTACCGTGACATGGTCAAAGAGACCCAGTACGGTTTGATTCAGGCAGCAAAAAGAGAAGGCGTCAAGCTGCTGTTTTTCTCTGCTTTCAGTGATAATTTCAGTACATTTACAAAATATACACAGTTCACCACCTATGATACTGGTGACTTCGCAGTATACTATCTTCCAGACCTGAATGAATATGATGGTCTTATTACTATGGATACATATCTCCCAGACTATTATCTGGAATATATCACCGCCCTTAAAAAGAACAGCCCTGTCCCAGTAGTCACCCTTGGAAATGAGGAAGACTACACTTATAATGTCGTAAATGATCAGGAAAAATCTCTTGAGAATCTTATAGATCACCTTATTGAAGTTCATAACTGCAAAGAGATAGTACATGTCGCTGGTCGACTGGATCTTGCATTTGCTCAGGTCAGATATGATGTATTTAAAAATACCATTCGAAAGCATGGTCTTCCTCTCGAAAAAAGGAATATAGTTCAAGGAAATCTCTGGTACGACTGTGGTGAATATGTTGTGGACCAGATTCTTGACGACTATTCCCACGAAGCAGACAGATATCTTCCTGATGCTATAGTATGCGCAAATGATTATTCTGCCATCGGCGTTCTTCAAGAATTAACTAAGAGAGGTATCAGTGTTCCTGAGGATGTAATAGTTACTGGATATGACAATATTCCAGAAACCATGTTCACTGACCCTACTATCACTACTTCTGAACAGCCATTTGAACAGGTTGGAAAAGATGGTGTCAATACATTAGTAGCACTGTGGAATAGTAAAAAGAATGGCAAGAAGATCCCACACACAAAGGCTGATCCGGGAATTCTCAAATGTAATCAGTCCTGTGGCTGTGAACCAAAGCACGTATACAAGAAGGACCTACTCAAGGAGGAGTATTCTAAGACCATCACCCGATTGGATGAACTGGCTCTTGCAAACACCAACCTTCTTCTTACTACTCTCGCTTCAGAAACTTACGAAGACTTCCTTAGGAGTATAGAAGACAACTGTCTTATGGATACCGGCTTTAAAAATGCGGTTATGTGCCTGATGACAAACTGGAATAAACATGTGGTTATCAAGAGCTATGAAGATTTTAAGGATCAGGAGTTTGAAGTTGCCTGTGGTATGTATAACGGTAAACCTATAAAGCGAGGCAAACTTCCAAAGGGACATCTTCTTCCTGATGAAATGAGAGAGGATCCAGAACCGTATCACATTGTCCCTATTCATTACTTTGAATACTTTATGGGCTACTTTATTATTTCCCCTGATCTGGAGAATCTGAGTCAGGCAAATATGAAGACCTGGTTCCTTAACATTAGTATTCTTCTTGATAACTGGAATACTAAGCAGGAACTGAACAGTACTCTTGAACAGATGAGAAACCTCTACAGCACTGATGTACTTACAGGATTATATAACCGCCGTGGATATGGATTGTTCTTCGACAGCTTCTACAAGGAATGCTACGAGAATCATTCAGGGCTTGCAGTTTTCCTTATCGACATGGACAATATGAAACATGTAAATGATACTCTCGGTCACGATGAAGGTGACTACTGTCTGTGCACAATCGGCTATGCTATGAAGAAGGCAGCAACACACGGTGAAATATGTATCAGATCTGGTGGTGATGAATTCGTAGTTCTTGCCAAGAACTATAATGATGAAATGGTTGAAGAATATCTTACAAATCTCCGCCATGGAATTGCATTAAAACGCAGAACCGATGGAAAGGCGTATGAGATTTCAGTCAGCATAGGATGTTATATGCTGACACCGACAGAAGAACTAGAATCCAATCCAGATGCTTCCGAAAAATATCTTCGCTTCGCAGACGAAGAGATGTATATTGAGAAGAAAGAACATAAAAAAAATAAGAACTAGCACAAAGATAAAACTATTTTGTCAAACAGTGTATAATTGTCATCCTGAGCAAAGCGAAGTATATTAAACAAATAAAAAAAGGCTTCATCGGAATTCACCATGAAGCCTGTTATTTATATTCTAATCATCCTGAGCAAAGAATCTTACTCACAAATAAATTCTATTTTAATCAAAACTATCTACCGCATAATCCAGAAGATAATCTTCACCCTTATCAAATATGCCATTTATCAACTCTTCTGTCATTGGGATGTACTCATCAAATGGCACTCTTGACTCGTGGTCAGTAAGTGTATCGATGGCGATGTCCCCCTCTTCTGTAAGGTTTGGAACTACTGAAAACGCAAACATACCTGTTGATATTTTCATACCTTGAACTGCCTGACAGGAATTATTAGACTTTGTAAGTCCCATAACTGTTACATTCGGATAATCCCCCATCATATAAACCATATCATCACCAGCACTGATAGTCTTGGCATTTACCAGAAGTATTATCTGTCCATCGTGCCATAAATCTTCACCCTGATAGGTTACCATCTCATCGCCTTTTTTATATTTCCCATCAGCACCTCTCTCATAAGTGGCTGTATCTGGATTAATCTCTGCTGAATAATAAGTCACATGTTCTCCTTCTGGCGCAAAAAGCTGAGCCACTCCCTGAACCATAAAAGGAGTACCACCTGTATTGCTTCTTAGATCGAAGACAATATTCTTGTAGCCAGCTTCCTTATAGGCAAGGACCTGCTCTCTCAGTTTATCTGTCATTTCAGTGAAATCAGCCCCATCATAAGTCTTTTCATCATAAGCCATCTGATAGATTCTTATCATAAGAGTGTCTTCATTTATTTCTTCCCACGAAAGATTGGTCATCTTAACACCTTTATCTAGTTTTTCCACGGTGTTATCTAGTCGTGGAAGATATGCACCTAGCTTATTTGCTGTAATAGTCTTCTCATTTCCCTTATCATCAATATACGTTATGTCAACCGAATCCCCTCCCATACCTGCAACATACATAGGCTGATAGAATTCTTCATTATCATTAACCGGAACCTGGAAATAGTAGAACTTTATATCATCATAATATTCCTCTATATCCTTACCATCCCATTTTGTGATTACAGTTCCATT
>CACZRU010000162.1 GCA_902783605.1 uncultured Lachnospiraceae bacterium | reverse complement strand
TAAGCATGTTACCAGCCTCAAGATTTGGCTCGATATCCTTCTTGTACATAGCAGCCTGCTTCTCATCATTAATAAGGATCATGATGATGTCTGCCTTCTTAGCAGCCTCAGCAGTTGTATAAACCTCAAAGCCCTGCTCCTCAGCTCTCTTCCATGACTTACTTCCCTCATATAAACCAATGATTACATGAGCACCTGAGTCCTTAAGGTTAAGTGCATGTGCGTGACCC
Source organism: uncultured Lachnospiraceae bacterium (assembly GCA_902783605.1). Taxonomy (GTDB): domain Bacteria; phylum Bacillota; class Clostridia; order Lachnospirales; family Lachnospiraceae; genus Eubacterium_Q. The sequence goes on along the minus strand of CACZRU010000162.1, from coordinate 4,910 downwards.
TGGCTACCGTAACCAACTATTGCGATAGTCTTTCCATCCAGGAGTGAAAGATTACAATCCTGCTCATAAAAAATCTTTAAATCTGACATAATTAATGCCTCCTTGAAAAAAATAATAAGATTTTATTTTTCATTATCAAAAACGGAAAATGAATAAATAAAATCATCTCTATTTTTGATAAGAACTGTCTAATAATTTTAGTGTTTTTATTTTTTAGTTTTTTATAATTTTTAGCTTTTATTCTTCTACTTCTGCTCTGCCTCTAATAAGACCAGTTATACCTGTTCTTACAAGTTCTTGAATCTCAAAGCCCTCAAGAAGAGATCTAAACGCTTCAACCTTATTGTTGTTACCAGTAATCTCAACCATAATTGAATCCGGTGAAACGTCTACAATATTTGCTCTATATACATTTGCTATAGAGATAATCTGCTGTCTCTCTGAAGCATTTGCTTTAATCTTTATGAGTACAAGTTCTCTTGTAACGGCCTCTCCATCTTTCAGTTCAACAATTGATTTAACATCCACAAGTTTGTTAAGCTGACTCTTTATCTGAGTAAGAATCTTGTCATCACCTGTAACAACAACTGTCATTCTGGAAAACTTAGGATCCTCGGTGACACCAACAGATAAACTGTCAATATTATAACCTCTTCTGCTGAACATACCAGACACTCTGCTGAGAACACCTGATGTATTATCTACAAGTAATGAAAGTACCTTCGTTTTCATATATAAATATTACCTCTCGAATATATAATTAGTTATCTAATACAAATTTGCAATCTAAAGAATTGTAATATATTTCTTTAATATATTTCTTTACTGTATTCTGTATTGAACACTAGAAAATATTTTATCTTTTATATAAAGTATTGTCAACCAAATTGTCTTTGCAAAGCAATATAAAATCAAAACAAAAACAATAGAATTATCACCTCTTAATAAACTATAACAGGTGTTCCAGGTTCAATTTCACTAAACAATTGCTGAGCAGCAAAGTATGGCATATTAACACAGCCATGGGAACCACTCCAAATATAAATCTGTCCTCCAAATGAGCCTCTCCATGTTGCATCATGGAAACCAATACCACCATTAAATGGCATCCAATAAGTCACAGGAGTTTCATAATCATCGCCTCTAAGTATAGCAGGACACTGCTTGTACTGAACACTGTAAATTCCGCTAGGTGTTCCTCTTCTTAAATTAACACAGCCAGTGACGACATCTGTATCCAGAATAAGTTTACCATTCTTGTAATAATACATATGCTGATTTGTCAGATCTACTTCTGCATATGTATCTCCGATATCATCACCATGTTCATCATATGTGAATCCTTCAGAAGTAAAAGCCGGTGTCCTCTCCACATTTGTATGGTGAATAATATCATTATACAGATTATCTGTTTCAATTTCTGTATCCATCTGCCATCCATAATGGCTATTTGTAATATTAACTTTTGTTTTATTATGGGTTTTGAATACCCTTATGCTGTCATAAGTATCATAAAGTCTTGATAAACTCTCAACGAGTCCTTCAACTCTGCCTTTGCTGATAGAATGGCTATAATTATAATCCAGCTTAATAGTTGAAAAAAGCTGCTGTGGTGTAAGCTTAATCTCATAATCACCATACTTATAAGTGATCTTCAGACCAGCAATCTCATTACAATAATTAACTGTACTTACAATCTTAGGATCATCAAGCTCATAATCTGGCCTCTTATAGAAACCTCTTTCCTCAACATCAAAGGTTGTCTCACGGTTGATGATTGCTTCTTTAATAGCCTCCTTAAGACCATCGATATCCTCAATCACATTTCCCTGTTCTCCCAACTGAGCAACAACCACATCATCCTCTACAACTATTTTAGGATTTTCTGGTTCAACCATAAATTCAGTATTAAATTCATCATATTTATCAAATATTCTTTCAAGAGACGCTTCATCAAAACTTATACAATCAGAAAGACTATGTTCTTCCTGAGACAAAGTTGATGGCCACAGAAAAGGATTCTGACTGAGCTTAATAGCATCAAGTTCAGGACGAAAATCATTTTTCAGCAGGATATCTCTTCCATTAATGGTTTTCGTTTCTCCTCTGAAAATAATTTCAATATTATAGTCTGCAGGATTCTGATATAATTCGTTATCTACATAGCCTGGGCTTTTAAAGCCATAATTAACTCCATTTATAATTGTACCAGGATAATAAGTATCCTCTGAAGTTATAACTAAGGCAATATATGCAATTAACACTAGACTAAGTAAAGTAATCCAGCTATACCTTATTATTTTGTTTGTCCACAAAAACATTTCAACACCTGCAAATATATTTATAGATTTTTAAATTTATAATTGATTTATTAATTATGTGCTTATAGACATACAGCACTTCATTCAGCACTTAAAACTAATCACAACGATTTCTGGAATATTATTAATCCTGATCTTTAGTGTATGCTGTCCAAGTCCGTTGGTAACTATCATAGCTCTTTCACACCCGTTATATGTCTTGATATATTTTCCGTATGTATATTTCGGAAACAATTTAAGTCGAGGCGATATAACTCCGCCTAACAGTGGAAGCCTGACCATCCCACCATGGAAATGACCAGAAAGAGCAAGATCTGCGCCCCAATCAAGGTAACCATCTATAAAATCCGGAGCATGTCCCAAGAGGATATTATAGCTTTTTTCGTCGGATAATGAAAGCCTTTCATTTATATCTTCAGAGGTAAGCTTTGGAAATTTTACTCTTTTGTAGTAATTTAACGGAATATCTAGTCCATGAACTGTGAGCTCACCATCAAAAAATGAAACAGACTCATTTTCTAACAGCTTAATTCCTGAATTTAATTGTGACACATATTCTGACCAAAGATCAGATGTATCATAAAAATTGCTCTTCATGTTATCATCATGATTCCCTAAGGCATAGAGAACAGGAGCAATCTTTGAAATAGAATTCAAAAGATCAGAAGCAGGACTAGTATCCTCTTCTTCACTCTTTCCATTTACCATATCTCCACCCACAAGTATAAGGTCAGGTTTAAGAACACTTATCTCATGAATAATCTTTTTATTTAGACAGGATGCTTCATGATAATCAGAAAGAAATACAATCTTTCTATTTTTCAAATCATCATAACTGACATTTTTATCATTTATATTATCGTTTCTTTTATCTTTTCTCTCATCATTTCTCTTATCATTTCTAAGAGAATCCATCTTCTTAGAAAGATCAATTTCATAGGAAGTGACCCTGAGTGAATTAAGCTCTCTTATGCTTTCTAGAAACACCATTAGCAGAACAAATAAAATTGCCAGAAGAATAATTATCAAAATCTTCATTTATGTAGGTACCTCTACCCCCGCTTCAGCCTCAGCCTGTTTTCTGAAATCCTCGATTTTGTCAGGTGAAATATCCGGAAGTTCATCCATAGAAGAAATACCAAAACTCCTTAGAAAATCATCTGTGGTTCCAAAAAGTATTGGATGTCCTGGAGCATCAAGCCTTCCAACCTCACATATAAGATTGTACTCTACAAGCTTATTTACAGCATGACTGCAGGATACACCACGAATTTTCTCTATCTCAGCCCTAGTTACCGGCTGTTTATACGCAACTATAGAAAGAGTCTCAAGAAGAACATCAGTGAGTGTATGTTTCTTCGGCATATTTACAATACGACCGAGCACCTCATAATACTCATTCTTAGTACAAAGCTGATATTTACCATCCAGCTCTATAATCCTTATGCCTCTATCTTCGGATTCATAGTCTTCCTTAAGAGCTTCTATAGCTTCTTTCATATCTTTCTTATTTACCGGCTCTTCCTCAGTACCAAGGGCAGCCATAAGTCGACCTTCCTCAATTGCAGTACCAGTCGCAAAAAGAACAGCCTCCACAGCCGCTTTTAGATTTATATCACTCATATTTCCTCCAAATGAGTTTTATTATTCCAAAGAATCTATAATAATCTCTCCAAACATTTCTTCCTGTCTTATAACCAAAGCACCAGTCTTCATAAGTTCAAGTATAGCAAGGAAGGATACAATAAGATTCATCTTTCCTCTCTTAGTCCCCAGAAGCGTTCTGAAATTAATACCCTTCAGGCCCTTAATCTCATCTCTTATCTCAACCATCTTATCTTCAAGACGGATTTCATCTCTGGAAATGGTACCAAACTTACTTCTTACTGGATCCACTCTGTCAATTTCTCTACGAAGAAGTGTCTTGAAAATCTCATTTAACTTCTGCATAGTAAGATCACCTATAAGTTCAGCTGGATCAACTTCCTCCTTGACTTCCTTAACCTCTTTTGGAATCGTAGGGGTTTTGAAAAATGCATTAGACGCATCTATAGACATATCCTTAAGCTCAGTTGATGCGTACTTATACATCTTATATTCCAAAAGACTCTTAACGAGTTCAGCTCTTGGATCATCCTCTTCCTCTTCTTCTTCCTCTTCTTTTGGAAGAAGCATCTTAGATTTGATTGATATGAGGGTTGCCGCCATAACAAGGAACTCACTCATCACATCCATGTTATCCTCTTCCATCTTATCCAGATAATCCAGGTACTGCTTAGTAATCTCAACAATAGGAATATCAAATATATTAAATTTATTCTTTTCAATAAGATGAAGGAGAAGGTCAAGTGGCCCTTCAAACACCTCCAGCTTAAGATCAAGCTTTTCCATCACATATCAAAACTCTTACAGGCATATCCTTAGATCATAAAACGATCTGTTTTCTAATTAGTTATTCCAGGTAAGAGTTGATGCCTCCTTCTTTCTGTCTCTTGTAATAAGATCATGAAGAGCATCTTTAGCAGAATAATTATCAAAGAGTACCTTATTTACATGCTCAACAATAGGCATTTCAACATCATATTTATT
>CACZRU010000161.1 GCA_902783605.1 uncultured Lachnospiraceae bacterium | reverse complement strand
CTCTTCATGTGTAAGATCCTTGCGAAGCCATTTTGCATTAAGACCAACTTCGTTCATACCGATAAGACCGATAGTTGAGAAATGGTTGTTAAATGTACCAAGGTATCTTCTTGTATATGGATAAAGTCCTGAATCCAGGAGCTTTGTGATAACTTCTCTCTTTGTCTTGAGTGATCTTGCAGCGATATCCATAAGACGATCAAGTCTCTTATAGAAATCAGCCTCATCATTTGCAAGATAAGCAATTCTTGGAAGATTGATAGTAACAACACCAACTGATCCTGTTGACTCTCCACTTCCGAAGAAACCACCTGACTTCTTACGAAGCTCACGAAGATCAAGTCTAAGACGGCAGCACATTGAACGAACATCTGAAGGCTCCATATCTGAGTTGATGTAATTTGAGAAGTATGGAGTTCCGTACTTCGCTGTCATCTCGAAGAGCAACCGGTTGTTCTCTGTCTCGCTCCAGTCAAAGTCTCTTGTGATTGAATATGTTGGGATTGGATACTGGAATCCACGTCCATTAGCATCACCTTCAATCATAATCTCGATGAATGCCTTGTTGACCATATCCATTTCCTTCTGGCACTCGCCATAGGTGAAGTCAACCTGCTCACCACCAACCCAGCACTGCTCGTCTTTCATATCTCTAGGAACTGTCCAGTCAAGAGTGATGTTTGTAAATGGTGACTGTGTGCCCCATCTTGAAGGTGTGTTTACACCAAAGATGAAGGACTGAATGCACTGCTTAACCTCTTTCTGTGAAAGGTTATCTATCTTAACGAATGGAGCAAGGTATGTATCGAATGATGAGAATGCCTGAGCTCCTGCCCACTCATTCTGCATGATGCCAAGGAAATTAACCATCTGGTTACAAAGTGTTGAAAGATGTCCTGCTGGAGCAGATGTAATCTTTCCAACAACACCACCAAGGCCTTCCTGAATAAGCTGCTTAAGTGACCATCCTGCGCAGTAACCTGTCAGCATGCTGAGGTCATGAATATGAATAGCTGCTGATCTATGAGCATTTGCAATTTCCTCATCATAGATCTCGCTGAGCCAGTAGTTAGCTGTGATTGCACCAGAGTTTGAAAGGATAAGACCACCAACACTGTATGTTACAGTAGAATTCTCCTTAACTCTCCAGTCACTAACCTTAAGGTAATCATTTACGATATCCTTGTAGTTAAGAACTGCATTCTTAACATTACGAACCTTCTCTCTCTGCTTTCTGTACAGGATGTATGCCTTTGCAACATCTGTATAACCAGCCTCTGAAAGAATTTTCTCAACACTATCCTGAATAGCCTCCACTGTGATGACATCATTCTTGATTTTTGACTCAAAGTCGCTTGTAACACGAAGTGCAAGCATATCAACAACACTTGGATGATACTGCTTCTCACAAGCGATAAATGCCTTCTCTATAGCAGCACTTATCTTTGATACATCAAAATCAACATTTCCACCATCTCTTTTTTCAACACGGTACATAAAAAACCATCCTCCCCAAATTGTTTTATTTATTATTTTGATTTGTTATTTTCTGAATTTTGCGGTAAAAAAATTAGAAAAAACTAAGCAATAAACAAAGCTTTTTAATCAGTTTTTTCTAGTTTAGTCTTGTGTTTTATAAAGATTTTACTAGGTTTTCAAAACCCTATATAAAATTTACATAATTTCGGACTATTTAAGCTCGCAAGTAACATAATAACACGAAATAAAAAAATGTCAATATGTTGTGTTAACTTTTTTTATCAACACAACATATTGTACATTTTTGCACATTTTTAAAAATCAATTTTAAGTTTTTTCAACCCTTGAAAACGCCCTATTTATAAGGAATTTTCATATATTTTCACATTTTTTGCATACAATATCTAGACGCCTCTCAGCTCTGCGACCCCAACATATGGTGTCACAATATTTAGGAATTTTTGCAGATTTTCTTCATCATGTGGTTCAAGTCCTGCAAATGGAACTGTCTCTCTGTCGACAAAATTCTGTATGTAATATTTCTTGGCTCCCTTGATCCATTCCGCTATTTTTTTGAAGGATTCTTCGTCGTGAAACTGCTTCAGAGTTGTAGTACGGAATTCATATTCAATACTATTTGAATCATTAATAAGATACTCTACACTTCTCTTCACCTTGGTGATATCCAGATTCGGTATTCCTACTGTCTCTCCATACCTCTCAGGACTGTTCTTAATGTCCATAGCCACATAATCCACCAGCCCTGCCTCGACTACAGCCTTCAGCTCATCAGGATGGTTGCCATTGGTATCCAACTTTGTCTTATATCCCAGTTCTCTTATGGCCTTAAGCAGTTCAGGAAGCTCTGATCTGAGAAGAGGTTCACCACCAGTAATGGCTACTCCATCCAGCAGTCCCTGCCTTTTTTTCAAAAAACTGAAAAGCTCTTCACCCTTCATAAGCTCAGGTGCATTTGGATCAAGTAATTCGGTGTTATGACAATATGGACACCTGAACTCACATCCTCCCAGAAAAACTGTACAGGCAACCTGTCCTGGAAAATCCAGCAGAGTCATCTTCTGTAGTCCATGTATTTTCATATTGTTTATATCACTCATTATCCTGCTCCTTTTGAAAAGATTCTTATCTAGGTCCACCACCAAAGTTATCATCTGGAAAACCACCACCGAAGTTTCCACTAGGTTCTCCACCCATATCTCCACCAGGGCCACCACCAGGACCGCCCATGAACTGGTTGGTTATTGTATTGGTCTCGGTGCCATTTTCAATTATGCTCCCACCATTATACTCGGCTGTGCCGTCATAATCAAATGTTGACTGCCCAGAAATGTCAATTGTTCCACCGTTGATGTAAATGTTGCCGTTAGAATCCACACCGTCTGTATCGCCTGCACCCATAACTATAGTCACTTCGCCACCATTCATTTCAAATGTCGGTGTATACTGGCTGGACTTTTGCGCTGCATTGATGCCATCATCTGAAGCCTCAATACTTACTGTTCCATCATTGATCTGAATGTATGTGCCCTCGATGCACTCTCCGCCCTGGAGGATAAATTCTCCACCATCCAGCTGGACAACTGTTGTTCCATGAATCGCATCATCAGATGCGTTTATGTTAAATGTACCACCGCAAATGTATATATAACCCTTGGAATCATCATCACTGTCCTTAGCATGGAGCCCGTCGTTACACTCAGTAATAGTGAGGATACCGTCTGCAATCTCTATAGCATCATGGGCTTCAAGTGCACTTCCTGAGCATGATATATTTAACTCTCCGCCAGTAACCTTAAGTGTATCCTTACAGCTTATACCATTATCGCTGGAGGTTATACTCAGAGTTCCCAGTCCATTTATCACCAGGTCCTCCTTCGAGAAGATAACTGCGTCGAGATTAGTGTCGTCATCTTGTTCAAATGAGCCTTCTACAGTCAAGCTGTTCTCTGTTTCTGTGGTGGTCACAAACACCTTATCTGCACTCTTAACATAGATGCAAGGCTGGGTTTCATTTGTTATTGTCACTCCGTCCAGAACCAGCTGAACCTTGGCCTCTGCATCAGCCTCAACATAGACTGTCACATCCTTTGCTGAACCTGAGAGTACATATACCCCTGCTTCTGATATCGTAATATCCTTGCCGTCACTCACCGTATAATACTCTGCTTCAGACAGATCCGCCGTCTGTGTAAGATCACGGTCAGTAAACATATCCGATGCATCAATCATTCCGCTTGATGTCACATTTGCAGTGACTACCACCTCCTTCGTAGGCTCTTTTGTTCCTGTATCTGCCACCACATCTGTACTGGTACCTATTTCCTTGCCTTCTTCGGTTGTCGCCTCTACCTCCGCATTTGTGTCATTATCAGTTGCCTCCTCAGTAGTGGCACCTGTCACCTCACTTGTTGTGGTAGATGTCGCATTTTGGGCTGTACCACAGGCTGCAAGTGTAAGCATCATCATCGCTGTTATTAGTGTAAGACTTATCTTCTTTCTCATAGTAAATTCCTCCTGACTATCCTCTATTCAAGATCCTTCGCTACGCTCAGGATGACATTTTAGTTTACATAACATAATTATATATCTTCAATATCTTCTTTATTCACTTCTACAAACTTCCTTCGTTCTCTAACTCCCTGCCAAGGCTGATATCCAGGTTGCCATTTCTGGTTCTCAGCTCGTCGATCAGCTCTTTAGTTGAGATATCTGCCTTGAGAACAACGCTGAGAGTGAGCTTATAAAGACTTCCCATATTGCTGGTTTTCACCTCATCATATGTATAGCTGTTTAGGTATTTTGAGAAAATGTCCTCGAACCTGCCTTCATAGTCCAGATTCTCTGGTACTGTAATCTTCAAAATCCTGTGGCTCTCATTTCCAGAACCAAATTTACTAATGTTTAGCACAAGATTTATCACCGCTACAAATACTGTAAATAGTACTGCTATTCCTATATAACCCATTCCAGTTGCAAGTCCTGCTGCCATGGCAAGGAATATTCCAGTTATTTCCTGTCCTCTTCCCGGCGCCGATCTGAATCTTACCAAACTAAATGCGCCAGCCACCGCAACTCCCGCTCCTATATTTCCATTTACCAATATTATTACCAGCTCCACTATTGCTGGGAGGAGTACCAATGTAACCGCAAAGCTTCTGGAGCATTTGCTCTTTATGGAATAAGATACTGCGATTATCACTCCACATATCAAGGATGTAAGTGTCGCCACAAAAAACTGAGTTCCTGTAAATGTTCCATTTGTAAGTATTGATGTAAATATGTTATTAAGCATATATGATCACTCCTCTCTTTTCTCTAATCCTCTTATCCGAAACCTCTGCTTTGGTCAGCTTTCTTTCCAGCATATCCAGGTAGCCTCTGCCATATTTCGAAAATGATGCCGGATATATTTCTAACTCGCTAAGTCGTCTTGCCAGTTCCATTGGCATCGAATTTGCCACCTTTATCTCCATCATGTACTGTCCTGGTGCAAGAAGCTGAATTCCGTCTGTCTCATCTCGAAGATCCATATTATCTGAATTCCACTGAAGGTTTGTATCAAATGTAACTCTGAAATCTGGATCTGCTGTTCCCGCCATCGCAATTCTGTCGTAGCAGATTTTCATAGATGGCCTTAGATTTATGTAAACCAATTTGAAGGCCTCTATTTCACGAGCTATCTGAGAATCTTCAATTAAATTTTGCGAGAGAGTCAGATAATCCAGAGCCTTCCTGTATGGTGCCGAAATCCTTCTCTTATAAACAATACCTTCATACTTCTTCTTTATCTCGATAAATGAGTTCGTATCATCTTCCGTTTTTCCATAAGTTCTGAGCCTGAGCTTTTCCTTATAGACCGGTTTCTCCAGAGAAGTTCTTATTAGTCGGTGGTCAGGCGTATCAAAGTAGATATTATTGATTCTTGTCTTCCCATAGGCATCTACTCTGGCAAACTCCTCCATCACTGGCATCAGCCTGTCCAGCTGTTCCTGTGAAAGCAGATATTTAATTTCTGTCCTTGCAAATACTTCTCTATATTCACTCATAACCATTCCTTCTTTCTGATATTTCTTTCTGATATTTCTTTCTGATATTTCTTTCT
>CACZRU010000160.1 GCA_902783605.1 uncultured Lachnospiraceae bacterium | reverse complement strand
CATACCCAGCTTATGTTCCATAGCCTTCTTCTTCAGCTTGTCCTTATCAAGGGACTTTTCCAGCTTCTTGTTCTTTTCCTTCTCTTTTCTGGCTTCCTTAGCCTTGATTGATCTTTCTGCACCAAACTCATTTATATCTACATGATCCTTATGATTCGATGCCTCAGATCCACGAACCTCATTTATACGATCTACTATTGAATCAACCTTGTCATTAAGGGAAGGATTATACTCATTCATGATTGAAAGAGCATCAAGTGCATTATTGAAATGCTCCACTCCCACATCACTTCTTCTGACTCTCTTCTTACCCTTCATGTACTTCTCAATAGCCTGCATAAGCTTATAATTCTTAATAATTATATCGTCCTTCTTTGCTTCAGCTTCTGCCGGATTCATTCCAGCCACTTCCTTAATGTACTTAACCATATTCTTATATTCAGTGGTTCTGTTATCATCCGTCATCAGATTTTCAGAAAGAGTCTTCATCTTCTTAATATATTCACCAAAGTTCTTTCCTGGCGCATAGAGATTAGCAAGCTGATTATTTACTCCCTTCTTAAGACTTTCAGGAGACTTAAGCATCTCATCAATTTCATTTTCATGCAGGTTAGTAATGTCCAATGTCTGCTTAATCTTATTGGCACTGGTGTGAATAAGATCTCTGCTGAATCTCTCAGTTGTAGTAGCCTTAACCAGCATGTAAGCAGCCGCAGCCTTGGCAAGAGTATCAACCTTCTCCTTCATTCTCTTATTCTGGAGTTCTGGACCAGTGTGCTCTTCAATATACTTCCTATATTCGGCATCCTGCTGAAGAGTCATCTTGCCATTTTCTCCAAGCAGATCCTTTCCTTCTTCAATTTCAAATGTATTATTAAGCTCTCGGTGAAGCTCATCCTCATCCAGATCTTCAACCTTGTTATCTGTATTCCTGGTCTTTCCAGTCTTTGCCTCGTGATTCTTCTTTTCCTGAACCTTGAAAGCCTTATCTTCTTTCTCTTTGGCCTTCTTGTTCTCTTCCTCAAGCTCCTTTTCCTCTTTAGCTTTCAGCTCTTCCTGCTCAAGCTTTTCCTGTTCTTCTTTTTCTTTCTTCTCTCTCTCCTCGCGCTCTATCTCGCTTTCCTCGAATGAATCATCATAATCATTTATGCTGTTAGGATTGTAAAGACCACTCTCATTTGTATTAATCTCTTTCATAATGTACCTCCAAAATCAATAAACCCTCGTTATCACTCAGGATATTAAATCATAGTTTTCCTGACTTCGAACCAATCATATCATTTGATGTGCAACAAATGAGCAACACTAATTTGATTTTTTTCATTTTTTTCATATATTTTTATTATTTTTTTGATAACACTATACTACCATCCACTGTCCAACAATTGTCCAACAAAACAAACAAGTTTTTCCAAAAAAAGAGCTGAACAACAGCAAATATGCCATCATTCAGCTCATCTTTCTTTTTCAAGTATTGCAGCTTTATAAACCAATACTAGAAATAATTTTTGAAACTATTTTTTGAACTATTTTTTGAATCTTTCCATTTTATTGTCTTTATTGTCGCCATTCTTTTCTTTATTTTTTTCTTTCTGTTGATTCATCTGCTGCTTTGCTTTTCTTTCTGCTTCTTTCTGGATAGGTTCTGCAATCTTTGCAATTGCTTCATTCTTTAAGGTACCATTATCCAGTTTCTGGATAAATACATCCTGATCAAAGTTCTTTATCTCAAGTGTACCTTTATTTTTAAAGTAAGCCGTACATGCCCTCTGTACATCCTTGTAATCTATAAGTCCGGCAGCAACGCCCTGAACCAGCTGATTATTTCTAGGTGTCGACAGTATCTGCTTTGCAACTACCTCACCCAGCTTATCATACTTATCTCTTACATTTTTAGTTGTAAGCTCAGAATGCATTATGTACCTTAAACCTGCATTACCTCTATGCTGGATGGTAAAGCTCTGATAATTATTATGGAGCTGCTCAGCTCTCTCCTTAACCTCATTCCACTTTTCAGCAGTATCAGTCTGGAACCTTTCTGCAACCATCTTAAAGATTTTGCTGGAAGAAAGTTCATTAATCTCATTTGATACACTTTCTTCAGTTATTTGAAGTCTTCTCTGATTGAGCTGTTCAACAGTTACATCAGCGCCCCTGCTCCAATTCTTATGCTTTTCATAAACCATAAGCTTAGCCACCTCAGCAGCGCTCATCTTCTTATTTGTATCTGGAACACTGCCGATAGCACTAATCAGATGACGATCATAGAATGCCAGTGCATCACCTCTAACAAGTCTTTCCTCAAGTATATTACCTGCATTTGCCTGTTCTAATTTATTAAGTGGCGCAAAGCCCTGATACAAGTTATAGCATCTTTCTGTGAACTCCTTAATAGTTTCAAGCTTGGCATCTTTAGCTTTCACTCCATAAGCATTTACAATCTGGTTTTTATCAAAGTCCTTGCATATATCACCAAGAACAACATTATACTTTCCAAGGAAATCATCCGCATTTGCTGCTACAGTAATCCTGTCTTGTTTTCTTGATTTTCCTCTTATAGAATACTCGCCAGCCTTCTTATGGAAGTTTTCAATAGCCTTCTTAACCTTGAGTGGAGAAATATGTCCATTTTTAGCTTTTTTAACAGCTTTTATAGCTTCCTCAAGACTTACGCAAAATTCCTGATATGGCTTGGAGCCTTCTCTTCCTTCGCCCTCAAAGTTATTTCCTGCGTCTTTCTGTGTTGCCGTAAGTCTGTTCTTATATTCGGTCAGCTTCGCATCAAGTATATTAATTGCCTCTTCAAATAATACTATACTCTCCTGCGTTTTCTCCAAATCCACCTTCTTAGGAGCGATAGTTACAGCCTCACCCAGCTGATATTTGAAGTTTTTTGCAAGCTTAGGAATCCGCATGCCGATCTCTTTCTCACCCTTGAAGAGCTCCTTCATAATCTCAGCACGCATGAATTGACTTCTTAATTCCGGATCATTAATCTGCTGATATTTTTCACCCCATAACTCACTTGGTGTTTTACCATCTATGAGTATGAAGTCATTAACATCCATATTCAGATCATCAGCTGCTATATACATTTCAAGCTGGAATACCTTATCAAAATGAGCTCTCAGCCAGGACTTCATTGTTAGTCCATTTTCAAGATTATTTTCCAAAAGGTCAGCTATATTCTTAGGCTGATCTCCAGTATTAATAAACTGCTGTGCAAGTCCATCCTTCAAATCTATTCTGGCAATATTATCAAATGCCCCTTTATATGCAAAAGCCGAAGAAGAAAGAATACTTTGTACCTCAGGATTAACCAGTGCAAATACTGTATTTCTGAATTTTTCTCTAGAGGTTCTTGAAATATAACCTACTCCCATTGTTGGATCAATGAACTTATTCTCTGAGAAAAGTTTTGTCAGCATCTCATCCTTGCCCGAAGAAATAGCCTGATTGATAGCATTTTTATGTATCACTGCTTCTCCCAGTTTCTTTCCCTTTATTTCGGTAAACTTTCCTCTGAATAATAAATCATTTGTTCCTACATAGGTCAGCGTTTTAGCAAATTCATCAGGATTACCTTCAAAGAAACGCTCTTTATTCTTTCCTTCAACATATGCAGCTGCAAAATCTTCACAGAGATTATGGATAGCACGCCAGAAATTCTGTGCTTCCTTAAGTGCCTTTTCACCACCAAATGCATTCTGAATAACTCCTATTGTATCTACATTATCTACTGCTCCACTGAAATTTGTGTAGAATTCACGCATAAATTCAGAACTTATCTCATTCAGCTTGGCGAAATCTCTATAATAATTTTTTACAGCATCCACATTGTAGTAATTAATATCAGGAACAGTATATTCCTTCATTTTGTCAGTGGCCTTCTTCATGACCTTGGACCAATTTTCAAGGCCATAGGCATATTCCATTTCATTATTTGTGCCTTTAACAGGATTCTCTTCACAGAATTGGATAAACTCATCTCTAAGCTGTTCACCATTATTTGAAGAAAGAAGATTCTTGGCATTTTCAAATGAATACCCCTTCTCTCCCATTGCCCAAAGAAGGAACATACTCTGTACAGCACCTGGTCTGTCAGGATGGAAGCCAACGCCTTTTAATGCAGTAACACACTTATCATGATTCTGCTCACCCTCTGGAGGAATGAGCATTTCATTTGCATGTGCATTTTCATTTTCCAGCTGATCTGATGTTGTATATAGATCAAACATCTTATCAAATGCATCAAGTGGTTCAGCCAGTAATGTCTTTCCCTGACTAAGAGCTGTATTAATTGTATTAATCAGGTTCGTTTCTTCTTCATTACCATTCTTCAGCTTTGTATACGCAGCCCTTGCCTCTTCTTCAGTAAGTGTCTTAAACTCTAAATGCTTATTATAGAAATTAAGTAATTGTTTGGATGCCTTAGCAGCCTGATTGTATGAAATACTATCAAGAAGACCTCTTCCTGATTCATCCACCATAACATCCGTAGAAATCATGGTAAATATATGATCAAACGCTACATCTGATTTTTCGCAATTTGCAAGTATGCTCTCAACAGCTGTTACTCTTTCAGGTTTTTCATCCTTATTTTTCTTTAAGTAATCCTTTGCTGATTTTATGAAAGTACTATATTTTTCTTTAATAGATTCATAGGATACATCCCTGGTAAGACTCTGATTCAGGATTTTCTTTAGTTCACTTAGATTTCTAGTCATATCCTGATAATAGGTTGATCCCTCTTCATCTATCCCATCAAAGTTAGCATTTTTATTTTCCTGTGTAGCTTTTAACTGTGTCTCTATTACTTCAATATCAGAAACCGTATCATCTACAAATTGTCTATACAGTTCGCAGCCGTCAATCAGAGTCTTAATATTCTCTTTTCCTGGAATGATCGTATGATAGCCTACCTCGGCCAGCTTATTATCCTTTCTGATCTGGAATTTCTTAAAGCGAATTTCCTTCTCACCCTTATAGATTTCCTTCATAATGTCAGAACGAATAAGCCATTCCTTTACCTCTGCATCATTAACATCATTATATTTATCACCCCAAAGCTTTTCTGGAATAACACCATCAATCAGGAACAGGTCACTTATCTTATAGTTTGTATCAGAAAGGAGCATGGTAGCATATTCATTTGAGATTTTACGGAACTGTCCAACAAGCCACGCTCTGTTACTTATTCCAAGCTCATTTTTTTCACGAAGAAATTGAACTCTGGCCTCCTTGTCATCTGCAGCATTAATAAAACCTTCAGCAACTCCCTTTGTATGATTAGCTTTAGTTATTATTCTATTAATACCCATCGAAAGATTTTCGACAAACATCTTCCTCTGATTTGGCTCATATTTCTTCTTCTTCGCATTTATCTCATCGATAAACGGCTGCTTATTCTTTCCGGTTTTATAATCAAGAATCTTTTCAAATGGAATATCTTCAAGGTCATCCGTAACCTGGAACATTATTCTTGCAACATTCTGATCAACCAATCCACTGACCTTAACTTTATCAGCTGCTTCATCAAGATTCATTCCTCTTAGTGGCTGAAGCTTATTTCTAAAGGATAAATCCATTCCTGCTCTTAACCCAATAATAGATTTAACCTTATCTATGTCCCCGCTTTCAAACTCATCCCTTGAAGAACCCAAAATGTGCGCATTAAAGAATTCACCTGTAATATTCTGCAGTTTCATCCAGAAGCTGGTCATATCATATAGATTTTTTTCACCGCCAACAGCTCCCATGGCAACATCTGCGGCAGCGCTGTCAACTGATTTAGAATCTTCGATAATCTTTATTGTAAAGTCCTGATTCAAATTGAGTCCGATACTGTTCAGCCAGAAGAATTCGTTATAATGCTCCTTCATCTGTTCATCATTCATGTAGTCAATGTCAGGAAGCTTATACTTCTTAAGCATCTCAGTTCCTTTTTTAAGGACCTTTGCCCAATTTTCTACAGCTGATCTGTACTTTTTAGGATTATTTGTATTATTATGAATCTGGTTCTCTTTACAAAAATCATTAAAAAGAGTCACCATATCCTTATCATTCTGAGTCTTTCCGTTAAGCAGCTCTATAGCCTGCTTAAATGGAACCTGATACTCACCCATAGCCCACATAATAAAGTAAGCTCTAAGATCACCAAATCTCTCAGCATCTATATTGATGTTTCTATAAACCTGCATCATCTCCTCTCTAGCCTGAGGAGTTTCAAAACTGTTAATAAGCAAATCTTCACCAGGTTTATTCTTCTGAACCAGTTCATCATGTACCGTATATAGATTTGCATCTATATTCAGCTGTTCAATATTTTTCTTATTAATCTTTTTAACATCATGAGGATTATTAATAAGAGTATTTCTGTAATCATCGATTATTTCAAAATCCTCTACACTGATATTTGATTTTACTGTATTTATTTCAGACTCTTTATTATCGCCCTTATTATCTTTATTATCCTCAATATTATTCTTCTTAACAGTAATATTCTTAATAATATTCTGATATATATTCTTAAAATCCTTTGGTATTGGACGATAAGAATTAAAATCATACTTAACTGTCAAATCTTTATTAATTGCTTCCTGTGCAACTAATATTGATGGTCTTAAAGACTCATCAAATTCTTTAAGTTCGCCATCTCTTGCTGCAGCAATAAAATAACCACGAATATAGTTTACCTGCATCCGAATAGCATTTTCCTGATTTTTCTCATCAAAAGTCCTTCCTAAAAGTCTCTTAATAGGATCTGGATTTTTGGTAGCAGCACATACATTAAACAGTGCACGGAGTGAATTATTCTTCTCAGGCTCTACCGCTCCCTGACTTTTAATATTATCAATAAACTCCTGCCAATTATAAGGACCAACCTTCTCTTCTGGATAAAGAATTGGAAGGAGACCATTTTCATCTAAATAATCTGAAAGCTTAAATTCGTCTTTACTTTCTTCGTCACCCTTATTCTCTATGTCGTCTTTATTATCTTTTGAATTCTCTTTTTCAGGAATTGGATGATATGAATTAAAATCCAGTTTATTATCATCCTTTATTTTTTCATTAAAAACATCCTGAACAACAAGCACAGAGGCTCTTATAGATTCATCAAAATTTTGAAGGTTACTATTTTTTGCAGCAAGTATAATATCTCTTCCAACTATATTATTGGCCAGATCAATAACATCCTCTGGCTTTGTTTCTTTATAATTATATTCACCAGTAATAATGTTAATTCCAAAATCAACATTAGTTTTTGTACTAATGTTATAGAGGGCTCTGATATTATTATTATTCTCAGGATTCTCCATTCCCATCTCAGTCAGCTTGTCACAGAGTTCCTTCCAGTTAAATCCTGCAACCTTAGTATCTGGATCAAGAATCTTGAGAAGACCATTTTCATCTGTATAACTAATTGTTTCTTTAGTATCGTCTATTGTATCGTCTTTCTTATCGTCTTTTGCCCCGCTAAACTTGACATGATTATCTATGTAAAACTGGTCTATCTTACCCTTCATGAGATTCTTCTCTTTATCCTTCTTAGGCTCTAATTCGAACCTCTTTCCAGGATTTTCTTTTTCCCATAAACGGATTTCACGATAAACAACAGTGTTGATAAGCGCAAGAGAATCTCTGTTAGTCTTGCCCTTAACATCATCCGAAACCATTCTTGAAACTCCACGAAGTGCCAGAATTCTTGTTTCTCTTGAAACTCCTGACTCACCAGTCAGTGGATAAACATAAGGAATCATCTCATCTGTGTAGAGATTGAAGACAGCATTTGCAGTATTCTCATCTAATCCAGAATTCAGCATAGCAGCTTTAAATTCCTTATAATCAAAGGTATCATCAAGAATCTGCAGCTTCTTGTTAGGTTCAAGAACCTTGATAGCTCGCTTTGACTTCTTTATTCCTGAATCATTCAGCTCATTTTCGTTATTATTACCTGTATTATCCCCCTTGTTGTTATCCTTGTTATTATCCTTGTTGTTGTCCTGGCTATTATCTTTATTATCGCCTTTGTCTTCGCCCTTACTATTATCGATATTATCGCCCTTATTCTCTAATGTATCATCCTTCTTCTCTTCTTCAGGCTGAATAATCTCAACTTCTGGAGCAAGACCTACAAATGGATTTCTTTCCGTTGCATATTCACTCTTAATATCATTCTTAATATTAATACTTTGATTAATAAAGAGTTTCAGGTCACCTTTGGACTTGCTGTACTTCTTGTCCAATTCTTTTTTATCTTTTACGGCTGGAAGCTTTCCAAAATTCTGAATTTCTTCCCTGATCTTATCATTCTTTCCTACAGCTCGGAGCAGATTACCATCACCATATCTTGCAAGAACACGCAGATTCTCCACCGCTCTGGAAAGTGGTGTTGGGTCATAATTATTCCCTCCCTGTGGGACCTGATTCAAATCATCTTTAAGAGAAATGCTGCTATCAATAGATTCAAGAAGATTTACAGCATCATATAAATCTACCTTATCTTTGAAGTAATGTGTCATCTTTTCTCCCGTAGGCATAACAACACCCCTGCCATCCCAGCCACTGAGATTATCTTCAGCTGTTATAGCATTCTTAGGAGAATTCAGCTTGGTCATAAGTACATCATATCTGTCCTTAATGTCCTTAAGTATTTCTTCTTTTATTTTTTTCTGCTTCTTATC
The DNA here is from genome assembly GCA_902783605.1 of uncultured Lachnospiraceae bacterium. Classification (GTDB taxonomy): domain Bacteria; phylum Bacillota; class Clostridia; order Lachnospirales; family Lachnospiraceae; genus Eubacterium_Q. The sequence goes on along the minus strand of CACZRU010000160.1, from coordinate 24,249 downwards.
ATAAGGCTTCCTAAAGGCAGGATCCTTTTCCAGCCTCTGTTTTTCAATTTTAGCAACCTCATTTATGATTGGCTCCAAGGCTTCCATTGCAGCCTTAAGACGATATGCAATATCAGCTCCCGGCTTAGTCCATACATATTCTTTGCCATTAGTATCTACATCCGGCTTATACCCCGGCTTATCTCTTCCTAGAGCACGATTAACATCATCATTTCTATCTTTTATACGACCGTCTTTCTCTCTTCCCGCAGCAAGATTAAAACGGTCAAACATTCTATCTCTAAGTCTTTCTTCACGAACATCAACCCGGTCTCCACCCTTAACCTTCTCATCTGGAATAAGATCATCATAGCTTGTCTTTTCATCATTAACAGATTGAAGATGAAGTGAGGTCTTTGGCTGTCCAGCCTCTAAATCCTCAAAATATTTAGGCTTTTCTTCAACCTTTTCTGGACCTACTACTGGATCATATCCCAGAAGCTCCTTTGCCTGCTCCTTTAGTTTATTCTCCTGTGCCTCACTTCTTTTATTTGCTATACCAATAAGATTAGCCCTGTTAATCTTATTAGGCATATAAGCCTGCTCAATCTTAATTACGCCATCTACCAGAAGCTTCTCGCCCTTTCCTTCTGCCCTCTCAGCTCTGTCATCTCTGGTATCTTCCTTGCCGGCATAAAGCCTTACCCTGAAGCCTTCATATTCCTGCCTGGCCTTCATAGAATTAGCTTCTGCAGTCTGAACTACAGGTGGCATCTTGTAGGTACCATCTTCCTTAAGTTCAAGGCTGTTACTTGGAACATTATAAAAATGCTTTCCATCCTGTGCCAGCTGGATATCCTCCATCCACACAAGCTGGAATTTGAATCTTCCATTTAATATATTTCTCACATAGGAATCTATTTTAACTTCGTCAGTTTGATCACTATTTGTATTAAGTGAATCCTTAACAAGCATATTATCCCCATCGATACCCACAATAGTAATATAGTGTCTTCCGTTTGAGATTGTAAGTGGGGACCTCTTCTCAATGAGGACCTTTCGTATTGTCTTCTTTACAAGATTAACAGCATTCTTTCTGTATTCTTCCCTTTCTTCATTGCTCAGCTTTCTATAAAGAGCGCCCTCAGCCTCATCCGGTCTAAGAATATCAAGAGTCCTGAGCATAGAATCAGGAGCAAGATTAACAGCTGCGTCACCCATATCCATGACATTCTGAGTTTCATCAGCATTAAAGGCCTTATCAATTACATGCTCGTCCTTAAACTTAGTGCCCTTTAACATCTGGCTTCCATAATTAGGCCTATAGTTACGGATATCCTCCTGGGAAATATTACTTATACCACGGCCTTGAATAAGTAGCTGCTCACCACAAGACCAACATCCATTTCCACTTGTCTGATGCTTTGGCAGGTGTACATCTAATTCAATTCGGCCATTTTTCTCCTCTTCAGTCAGTTCCTCATTTTCAGCAAGTGACTTCGCACCATTTTTTCCAACCTTGAGAGCAGGTCTTGCATAAGGCTCATTTCCATCAGCTCTCTTAGCAGCCTCCTGAAGATTATGCTCCTTCCTCTCAATGATAGATAACCTCTTAACAAGACGCGCCTTGCCCTTAATATTCAGCTTCTTGTTTTTCAGAATATAATTCTCAATAACCTCTGGATCGCCAGAGTTTCTTATCTCCACTGGAAGAACTGCATTTGCCCTTCTAAGGAATTCAGCATTATTTGCCTCCTTAGACAATGACCTGTTTTCATGATAGCCATCAAACTCCCAAGCTCTAGGATAATCATCCACAAGCTTTGCGAACTTTGCGTATCTCTCCTGCTGATTTAGATTTTTCAGACTCTTTATAAAAGCCCCAGCATCAATATTAATTCTCTTATTATACTCATTAGCCCTGCTATCATATTCAGAATTTACTAATTTGATTAATCCTTTAAAATCATCGTCTGTAATTACTATTCTTGAAGGCTTTGGCATATCAGTCACCATTTCCTTTCTACTACTGTATATTTGTATATATTACTATTTATTTCACTATATATTTTCTATATATTTGAAAACAATTATCACTAACTTAATTAATCCTAGCATATATTGTGCAACAAATGAGCAACAAACAACACTTAGCAGTGTCCCCTTCAAAATAAACACAGCAGGAAATATTTTTATCATATTTCCTGCTTATTTCTTTTATTATTTCTTATCTCTTTATTTCTTATTTCTTGAAACTTTTTTGAATTTCGTTTGATGGTTTTTTATTGACTTCTTTCCTAACCTCTTTAACCTGAGCCTGTGGCATCTTCCTGCCTATCTCATTTCTTCTTTTAATTCTTTTTCATGTCTCTCTTCACTTCACTACTGGCTTCGTTAATAGAATTCTGAGCTTTCTCTGATTCTTTCTCTGCAGCAGCTTCTTTTGCAGCTATTCCTTCTTTTGTTTTCTGAAGCACTGGTTCCTTCAAAAGATTTTTTGCAAACTTCTTGTCCATATCTTCAGCAATAAACTTGATAGTCATTTCTGCAAAATCAGCTTTTTTAAATCTTTTGCTATTAAAAAACTTATCAAACATTTCAGTAAAAGCAGGATCCTCAGCAAGCTCCTTTGCCATCTCTCTGTAGAAATCTCTTTCCCTCATCTCATAGCTTGCCTGACTGCTTTTCTTTTTCTTAAAACCAACTAGATCCTTATAATGACTCTTATCCTCTTCTTCAGGTCTGTTCTTCTCAATCTCTATAATCTCTCTAAGAACCATCATAGCAAGATCATATTTAATATTCTCTTTCTGATTATCACTCAATTCTTTCTTGATAGCCTTCTGTACATTATTACTCTGCTGTGCATCCTTAAAATCCTTTGCAGCCTTTAATGCATCAGCTGCACCTTCAGCCGCCCAGTCAGAAATAGTTCTTTCAAGTCCACCAGTGAGTGCACCAACTCTTTTGATTCTTTCAATTTTAGCCCAAGATTTATATTCATTATCCATAGCCTGTTTTTTCTGTTTTGCAGTAACAGGACTACCCTTTGGAAGTCTCTCATAAACTTTCCACATTTCCATTCTGGTTCTGAGCTCATTTACATCATTCAGAACCTTATCTCTTTTTACCTGTGATTCAATTGGAAACTCAAATTCTTTAGAAGCTTTAAAAATTTCTCCATATTCATCATATCCCTTAGCTTTTTCTTGATCCATCTTAACAGCCTTATCAAGAAATGGACCATCTATAAAAGCCTTCCACTTATCAAGCAGCTTCTTCTCCTTCTCAAACACATATTTAGAGAATCCATTACCCTTTTTGAAGTCACTTTCATTTCTGGCAAACTCCTCATAGAGCTTTTTTGTCTCAAGTCCTATCTCAAGAGATTCAGCCTTTATATCCTCAAAAAACTTCCTATCTTCTTCATCCAGGGCTTTTCCCATCTCACTATTAAGAATAGCATCCAGTTTTTCCGGACCAGTCATGAAACCGTTCTTGGTCTGCATTAATTCAACAAATCTCTCTTCTTTTTCTTCAAAGCTTGCTTCCTTATCTCCGCCATAGATAGAGATCATTCTGTCCATCTCATGCTCGTACTCTCCCTGAAGCTCAATCTCCTTTGCATCAAGTCTATGCTGATCATTCTCCCACATATCCTTGAACTCTTCGTCATTTGCAATCTGTTCCACCATATCCTTGGTGATATATCTAAAGGTTTCAGAAGAAAAAATCTTATCAACTACCTTATCAAACTGAGAATTAAATATCAGCTCCTTATCATTATCAAGTCTGACATCATAATCAAGAGTCATTCTGGTATTTTCTCTAACTACACCAATAAAATAGCTGGCTTTAAGAAGATTTTCTATCTTCTTCTTCTGTTCTTTATCCTTAGCCTTCTTAAGTTCCTTCTCTACAGATTTCTTTGTATCTATAGTATATGAAAGCTGCTGATCCAGAAGTTTCATCTCTTCTTCAATCTCAGTTCTGTACTTTTTATCCTTCTCATAGACAAGCTTAGCCTTCAGGTAGCCCTGTCTTCTCTCAATAGACATTATTGAATCTTCCAACAAATCAATTATATTCTTCTTATCTCCCATGGTTTACTTCCTCCAAGCTCCACTCTCTTTAAAATCTTCTAATATCTCTCCGTCAATCTTGCCCTCATCTCTCATTTCCTCTAGTATAGAAAATGCTTTTTCTGGCGAAAGCGGCGGTTTATATGGTCTGTCATCTGCCGTAAGAGCATCATATATATCTATAATAGTTAATACCCTGGTCTCCCAGCTGATATCCTTTCCCGTCAGTCCTTCAGGATACCCTGTTCCGTCTAAGAATTCATGATGTCTTCCAGCCCACTTTGGAACATCTTTATATGGTCCCTCAAAATTCATCTGGCTGAGAATCTCATAGGTCTCTGCAGCGTGTGAATTCACTTTCTTTCTTTCAAATGGTGTAAGATTTCCCCTCTCCACTGTAAGTGCTTCAACATCATATTCATCTAGCAGATTCACAGTTCCACCTGAATATGTGTCACATCTAAGTTTTGCTATCTCATACACCCTTTCCTTTGTTTCATCATCGATAATACCATTGTTATTTATGGAAATTATAAATTCGTAAGCATTTTGCAGATCTTCTATATGTTGATTTATATCTTTTATCTCTATTTCTATTTTAGATTTTGTTTCTGATTCTATTTCTGATTTTGTTTTTTCTGACAATTCCATTATCTTCAGCCTGTCACAAAGAATAGCCACCTCAACTTTATTCTTAATGTCTTTCTCCTTGCCACCCAGACGATTCTGCTTTTCAAGTATATTGTAAGGAATTACTATCTTTCCAACATCATGCATCCATACACTGGCAATAAATGGAGCCTTCTTCTCTTCAGAAATCCCTCTGCCCTGCTCTTCAAGATATATTAGATACTTCATAGCATAGGCAACCATCTTCTTGGTATGTGTCGCATTAAAATGAGACCTCTTGTCTATGGCTCCTATCATTACCTTAACAAATCTATCTATGAAATCCACAAGCTTCTTATTAAGGAACTCATTTTTTCGTCCCAGCTCGGTTATTTCAGTTACATCACTGAGCATTACTATAGCTGCTATATTCTCTTCTCTATCTCTAAGAGGAGATACTACTAGACGAAGAAGTCTCTTCCCACTTTTGTTATAAAACGGTACTATGTCGCTGATTCTTTCATTTTTAAATACTGCCAATGTGATGCATTCATAAAATTCATCATTTCTGCTGTCTGCACTGATTAGTTCCACCATGGTTTTTCCGTACAGAACACTATCCTTAACCTCCAACATATCAGCAGCTATAGTATTCTCCATACGAATATGTCCATCATAACCAACCAGAAAGACACCATCTGTCATATTTTCAAGTAAATGTTCGAACACTAGTGCTTCCGTTTGTTCCATTTACCTTCCTCCAAAGTCTGTATATTAAGCTTCTTGTTCCACACCACTCTATTTGTTACCTATTTATCATCTATTTTTACAGGTGTGGATTCTCATTCCTAAGTTCATTCTTGTGGTCACGCTTCTTGTTCATGTTCTGCTCTCTAAGCTTCTGTCTACGAAGCTTATCTCCCTCTCTCTTGTTATATGCTTCCTGAACGCCCTTAATATCATCGTTCGAAATAACCTCTCCCTTTTGCAGTTTTTCGAGAGCTGCTGCATATACATCTTTATAGACCTGAGATTCCTTTATCGCTCCCAGCGTATTTGTTGTCGGTTCAAAATCCCTTTCTATTCTGGTGAGACCCTTTGTAAGATTTTCACCTTTCATAATCTTGAGTCTTTCCTGTCTGCCAAGATCATTCATTCTGTTATTATAGAAAAGAGATTTAGCTATATTATCTCCAAGCTGATTCTTTATATCATCATTTACAGGCTGACTGGTAAGACTATCTCTGGCAGCAGTAAGCTTCTCCGTTTCCTCTTCAACCTTAGCTTCCATCTGTTCAGTCTTTTTCTTAACCTCACTTTCAAACATCTTCTCTCGAATCTGCTGAATCTGGTTCTCCATGTCATCAACACCCTTAAGTCTGGTCTTCTCAGACTCTTTGATGTCATCTATTTCATTTCCATCTTCATCCTTGGTTTTCTTTCTCTTTTTAATCTCTTCATTCTTTTCCTTCTTATAATTCTGACAATGAAGAGATGCTGTGAAGGTCAGTGCATCAAACATTCCAATTTCATCTGGAGTAAGTCTGGTTCTTCCACCGATTTCCTTCATGAACTCATCCAATTCACTTATGGAGTTGATTACTCTTTTAAACTTATCACTTGCCTTTCCAAAACGCGCTTCCTTCTTAAGCTCTCTGGCATAGTACTTCAACTCCTTAGTCTCTTTGGCAATTCCTGATGTGAGTTTTTCATCCATATCTTCTATGGTTTTATAACCCACATTCTCCCAGTATTCCATATGATCCTTCTTATCCTCATCCTTCATCTTACGATGACCTTTAACAGAAGTATCAATTGCTTTTTTCTTTTTATTCTTAGCCTTAGGTTCTTCCTGCCTTACTTCAGGACCATTTAATTCATCAATCTGTCTCTGGATTTCAGCCTTTTGAGCCTCAAGCTGAGCAAGTCTTGAAGCCTTATCTTCTTCGTTTTGATTATTCTGATTATTCTGGTTGTTATTTACGTTATTGTTATTTAAATTATTGTTATTAGCATTATTCTGGTTATTCAGATTATTTTGTCTGTCTGCCAGAGGATCTATTCCAAAGAAATCATCTTCATTTATTGTAAAATTTTTCAGATGTGTCATCTTATTTTTAGCATAATCAGCTTTAAGTTTATTCAGGCTTTCATCAGAAAAATGATCATGAATAGCAGGACTTGACTTAACAAAAGCAATAAAGTCATCTATATCCTTTTCTATCTTCTGTTTTATATCAGGATTTTCTTCCAGATTCATTTCTGAATAATCTGCGGCATCATAAGTAAGCTTAGCGAGAAGCTCTCTTGTCTTCGCGTAAGCCTTCTTATTATGTGCCTCAGTATAATCTTTGCCATCATTTTCAGGATCTTTACTCTGTACATAATTGCTCATTCCTTCTGCATCTTTAGCACTTGTCTGAGCGGCTATATCATCTTCAACATTGAAAAGATCATCATCTAACAAACCATCTTTTCTGCCCTGAGGTTTTCCAAAGGAATTTCTTCGTCTTACATTTTCTTCATCATCTAACTTAAATAGATTCTCATCATCAAAAATATTTTCTTTCACAGTTTTTTCCTCCTGTTACCTGGATTCCATTACTATAATTCAATTTTTGCATCATATAGGTACACTATACACTCCAATGCGCAACAAAAGCGTAACAAATTTTATCTTTTATTCTTAATTCTTAGCTTTGGTTCATAATATTTTATAAATGAGAAGCTGAGTACAGTCATATCATCAAACTGAGGTTCATTTCCTACGAACATAGCAAGTGAATCCTTCATAGCTGCTATCAGTTCTTTATTCGAAGCATTCTTCTCTGAATTAAGTACAGAAAGAACCCTGTCAAGTCCAAACCTCTCACCGTCACTTCTTTTTGCCTCATTAAGTCCATCTGTGTAGAGGAAGATACGGTCCCCAGGACTAATATAAAAGTCATAATCAATAAATTCTGCACCTGGCAGGAAACCAATTGGAGGACCATGAGGTGTTTTCTCAATTACGAAATCCTTTCCATCCTTCATAATAGCTGGGTAATCATGTCCTGCATTACATACTCTGACATAACCAGTTTGCAGATTTATTATTGCAAACCACACTGTAACAAACATTCCTGCTTCGTTCTCTTCTGAAACCAGTTTATCCACATAGGCAATAATATCGCTGGCATCACCACCCATACCTGCTCTAGACTTTATCAAGGTTTTGGTAATAGCCATGAAGAAGGCTGCACCAAGGCCCTTATCAGAAACATCTGCTATCTCTATTACAAGCTCATGATCACTGATCATATAGAAGTCGTAGAAATCTCCACCGACCTCCCTGGCAGGTTTCATGACAGCCTGTATATCAAATTCTTCTTTATCTTCAATGAATACATCATCCATCGGAAGCATACTGAACTGAATCCTGGAAGCTAAAGCTAAGTCAGCTCCAATTCGTTCCTGTTCACCAACTATCTTCTTTGTTTTCTCAATATTTTCTATAGTGTCCTCTTCCATTTTTTCAATAGCTGAAGCAAGATCATATATCTCTTTTACACTATAATTATTATCTCTTAGATCACTACTGCCTTTTGTATTTTCCTTGGCAAATCTTCCAGCCTCTTCCGATACAACCTTAATTGGTTTTAGAACAGCATTTCTAAGCAGCTTAGCCTCAATAATAAAAATAATGATTATTAGAATTACTGCTATTGCTCCAACTCCTTGTGCAAAATTTTTTCTTGCAGATGTAAGTTTATCTGCATATCTCTGAACACTGAGGATTCCCATTAACTCATTGTTTTTATTATATAGAGGAACCAACGCTGTAATATGTGGTCTTCCCTGACCAAGGTTATCATATCTTTCTATAATTTCCTTCTTTGAACCATTTTCATATATATTCTTGTAAGCCTCTTTATAATCATCATTTGTAGTTTCTTTAACATCTCCAAGTCGCCATTTATCCAGCTTATTATTCTCATTAAGGCAATCAAACACAACTGTATAATGCTCATAGTCTTCATCCGGAATAATTATATAGATCACGGACATATTCATGGTATTGCAGATGTCCTGGATATCCTCTTCCTGAACCTGATAACTTACAGCTTTATAATACTTATCAAAATCTGGTTTTTCCCCTTTACTTTCGCATTCCTTTTCATATTCATCATATTCTAAAGCTACTAATTCCTGTATTTCATCATAGTCACATTCCAAATACTCTGCTAAATCCATGTATCTAACATTTCCAGAAGCAAGCTCTGCGATTCTATATACGGTCTCGTTATATTCATTTTCAAAGGTTTTAGTAAAAGCATAATAACCAATCAACTGAACAACAACAGCGAAAATTGACATTATAATAAGAACTGATCCCATAGTGATCAGATACAGGCTGACTTTTTTCTTTTGCTTATTATTTTTTGTAAGAGCCAAAACAGCCTCCAGTTTTCCAAATTTCAAAAATGCCACCGATCTTATTAAGCCTCAGTGACATTTATGAATAATTTATGTATAGTTTATTTCAAATTCTTTTTTATTATCAGAATATTTTTTCCGTCCTTAAATTTATACTCAACATCGTCCATGGTATTTTTTACCAAGTGTATTCCAAACCCACCTGGTCTTTCCATAAACATAGCTCCAGATGTATCAACCTCCCCCTGTGCAAGAGGGTCAAATGGCTTTCCAGAATCCATAAACTGAATAGTTATCTTTGTAGGATCGTTGCTGACCTTACAGAGAATTTCAGCTTTCCCGACATCCGGTCTGTAAGCATAGGAAATGATATTGATGAAGATTTCCTCAACTGCAAGACGAATCTGCTGCAATACCTTCTTATCACAGCCATAGCCTTTCAGCTTATCTTTAATAAAATCCTGTACTGGATCTATCGCTTCATCAACAGCATCTATAATAATAGTTGCCCCATCATCACTTATTTTGAAATCAAGACTATTGTCTGAATCATCACCCAAGTGAATCACTTCATTATTGTCCATAGCCTTCTCCTTTATCCCCTAATGTATAAAGATTCTTCGCTTCGCTCAGAATGACACATAGCTCATCAAAACACCATTGTTGTCTTTACCATTTTCTTAGTTATCTTTATCGTAAAAGTCTTTTTATTTAGAGACTTATTAATCAGCGTCTTCTTCATCCCTTTCCAGCTTGTCCTCTGGAATCAGGTCATCCTCAGTTATCTCGTCATCATCTGATGACCAGTCAATATCAAATACTGACAGTGAATCGCTTGGATCTGCATCATAATCATCTGAATCCTCAGCTTCTTCAAGTTCCCTAAGCCTTTCCTTCTCAATTCTTTTCTTATATCTGGCTTCTCTAATTCTATCTATAATTCCGGCATCCGAACCATTTCTATTAAGTATTCCTTCTGCTGCTTTATCAAATTTTCTCGCAGCAAGCCTTATTGCCAAAAATGATGAAAATGTTCTTGGAGTATACAGTGTCAGTTGAACATCAGCCTCATCATTTTCGTAAAAGATTAGAACCACCGGATAGAAAACATAAGTTCTTACAATACAAGCAGCCGTATTATCATCTGAATGAAGATTTATCGCTCTACCTATTGTTGTCATGGCTTTCTTCGCTCTAAATATAGCCCGCGTATTGCTGAGGTCAGTACTATAATAGTAATTCTTCTTAGAAAGCCCTAAGAATCTGACCTTACCCTCTCCATCAGCTGCTCCCCACATAGGAAATCTAACTTGTGAAGTAGTTACAAAATGTCCCTCCTCATTAAGCTCAACCTGATTTAGAAGAACCTTCCTGGCTTCAATGTAGAAATCATCCTTTTTTCTTCTCTCTTTTCGGATTTCTCTCTTAGCTTCTCTTTTCTCTTTCTTTTGTTGTTTTTTGTCTTTTTTATCTTTTGTTGACAATTTATTGTCCTCGAATATATATAAATTATATTTTTTACTTTGATGAGCCCTCAGTCAGCTGATAATTTCCATTAACATCGATATGCACATCGATGTATTCTGTAATACCCAAGCTTGGACTGTTAACCTCGATAGTTGTTTCCTGAATTATTCCTGTTGTTGGATCCTTAGACTTTCCAGCCTCTTTTTCCTGAGCATCCAGCTCGCTCGCACTTGATACCACACCAGAATTTACCTGCTCAGCTTTATAGACTGTAGTAATAAACAGATTTGATTCATTTCCACTTCCATTCTTCTGATATGAAGAAATAATTCCATTTGGATCATTTATTGTCCAGTCAGAAACACCATTTATAAATGTTATCTGAGCCTGTCCAGTACCATATGGGTACACCAGGAATGGATATGCAGTGTCCTCAGCCATAGGAATAGGACCTATAAGGGCTTTAGGATTCTCAAGGAATGTAACCTGTGGACCAGTCGTTGTATCTGTAACATAGATAGGAATACTAATCTTTGCTGCATCATATTGGTATGAACCAATAGAAGTCTTTCTGCTAAATGTTACATTAGTAAGACCAACTGACTTAGGAGCTATTTCATACTTAGCCTTTCCACCAATTTCCCAGCCTTTCTGAGTGACACTGACGATATTTGTATCCTCTATCTCCATCTCCCATTTAAGCTTCTTGGTCTCCTTACCGTTAAGAGATATAACAATATTATTGTCCTTTTTCTCATAAACAATAGGATACTCAGAATCAATTCTAACTTGATTATTCTTCTTATGTCTTATTCCAAAATAAAGAAGTGTTGCTCCTATTACCAGTATTATCCCAACTAATGCACCTACTAAGATTATTTTCTTGTTGTTCATCTTCTATACCTTTTCTATATAATTACCAAAATCTATTATCACTAAACTGTATCAAACTTTTTTACAGCTTTTTTACTCTTTAGAGTAATAAATCTTTACAGCAGTATTACTAGGAATAAGACTGGAAAATTCTCCCAGCCTTTATCCTAGTATAATGCTTAAGCCATATTGACTTTATATAATAAGTACCTTCTCACTTTTACTTATTAAAATGCTTTTCAGCATTTACTAACAATTAATTTGATTCTTTTAGTTTCTTTTAAAGTCTTTTAGGTTATTTTAGGACCTTTTTAGAATCTAATGATATTATGGCTGATCAGTTTTGGCATCAGTGGATGATGCATTTTCAACTGGATCACTTTCTACTGTTATCTCAACTACCTCTATAAGATCAGGTCCATCCTTTGGATATATTTCTAATCTGTAAACTACAAGCTCGCCCGTCTTATTTTCTGGAACTGTGAATACGAAGCTGTCTGCCTTAACATCAGTAATTGAACCTGATACTTCTTCCTTTGCTGTTCCTACAACTCTATAAGCCTTAGCCTCAAAGCCTGATTCAGAATCAACTACAAATACATGACCTGTAAACTTGTCACCAGACTTAGCTGTATAACTGAGAACTGTACCTGATTCAATAGTTCTCTTTGCTTCACTATTCTTTGTAATATCAATAACTTCCTTAACATTTGTAAGTCTAAGTGTATTGTTTGTACTGAGACCCGAGAATTCCTGATCAAGCTTATCTCTTGATACAACTCTTTCACCGAATCCAATATCGACTGATACACTATCTATTCTCCAGAATGCATTTCTGCTTTCCAGGATTTCCTTAGTCATGTCAGCAGCATTCTGATTATTCAGATCAACGCCTTCACCATCACCAGCCTCATTAAGAATTGTCTCAACTGTAGAGTAATCCTTTTCTGACTGCGGTACCTGAGCCTTCTCATTTGTTATCTCAACCTTCGAATTGTACGGTACTATATACAGCGATATAATCGATAGATTCTGACTCATTCCCTGCAGGAAGAACTTAACTGTCTGTTCCTCACCAGTAACAAATCTCTTTACATCCCCCTGAATATAAGGAGTTACATCCTCAAACAGAGGTTCTGTAGGTGAAGTTCCATCGAATTTTGCATACTTAACATACATTCTTACAGCTGAATTTGTACTACTGTCTGTATCTTTAGAAGCATCTGAAGTCTTAAATGTTATAGACACTGGTGTAGTACTTCTTCTTACATCATCACTATATGGCACATCTGAAGTTGCCTTATGATTTTCCAACCTTGATGTAATTGAATACTTATCTTCAGCAAATGATGCAAAGGACCTCTTAGTTTCTACGCCCTTCTTATCAACACCATAAACCTGCGCCGCAGCACCTATTATAGTTCCTTCTAGATTTCCATAGCCTGCTATCTGATAGCCAGTTATCTGTTTTACATAAGGAATATCAAATGGAACCTCTGCAAAAAGTCCCTCAGATATTTCATTTATATTTACATCTGTAAGATATACATACGGTGAATGGAATTCTGTTTCTCCATCGTCAATCGTTGATCTATATGTAAATCCAATCGCAATATCATGGCCTTCAGCTATCAGTTCCTGAGCTGGTGTGCCCGGTCCAAAGGATAGTGCCACAACCTCCCGGCAATGATCCAGAAAGTCATTATTAAAGAGTGGCTCCGCCTTCGGGAAATCTGATGCTGGTGCACCATTAAAGTAATAGGTATATGTACCAATTACTGTACCTTCCTTAACATGCTGAACTACAGCATGGTCAATCTTCATATTCGCACTGAAACTTCGAAGCTTTAATGAACTTGCATTTACAAATCCAGATGCTTTAATTCCCTGTTTAAAGTATACAAGCTTTCCATTACTATCAGTATAGTGCTTAAAACTATCAGCACTTGCAGTTTTGTACTGTGAAAATGGAACATAGTAATTAAGCTTTGCAAGAAAATCTGCAGTTTCTGGTGTACTAGAATCCGCTGTAGGATAAACATATACATCTACAGTATCATCTTCTGAATCAGGAACTCTCGTAACAGGTGTAGCCCATTCCTCTGAACTCCAAACAAGTTCATTATAGGTCATATCTATTGTCTCTACCTGTTTTGCCTCTCCAACTTCAAGTTCAGTTGATACTACTCCCGGCTTAGCATTCATGCAGAGATGCTTTGTAGTCATATCTCTTACATACTCATCATTTTCTGTAAGCTTAAGATCACCATCACTGATAACCTGTGAAATACTTACACTTCCAATATTCCATATAGAAGTACCTTCTCCTGCATTCTTTGCAGTAAAGGTAATTGACTTAATCGACTTAAGATCCGATATAGAAGGAATGATAAATCTATCTGTATGATTCGGCCTCATCATTATCTTAGGATCTGTATAAGTCCCCATTCCCGCGGCAGATACTTTTTGTACGCCATTTTCTCCCTCTGCCGGTTCTACCGAATTGGCCGCGACGTTTTGATAGGATGCCATACACTGAGCTACATCGATTACCTTCTCTTTGTTCTTATTATCAGAAGCAGTTACATACTTAATGACAGCCTTGATCGAACCTGCAAACTGTTCATAGTTTCCACTCCATGGTTCATATACAACCTCACAAAGAAGCTTAACATTTCTTTCCTTATAGGAATACTTATAAACCTTGGAAAGTTCCTGTTCAGTTCTTGCATGCTGTCCATGTGAGGACGCCGATTCAAGCTCATCTCGGTAATCAATCTCTATCCAGCCGACCTGATCAAAAACATAAGATATAAAGCTTCCGCCTCTTGTCTGCTCAGATACTGATATACTCTGGATATTCAGCTTATCAAATGGTGTTGAATCATCCGTTACATCTTCAGGAATAATTCTAAGCCCTCTTAAATCTCCATAATCCTGGTTTACAGATATAGAGAAAGTCTCTTCCCTTCCTGAACGGAATCCATCGGCTGAAAGCTGCTGGTTAGCAAGCACATAAGCACTATTTCCATTTCTAAATAACAGCTGGAAGTAGAAATTATTCTTAGAACCTGAATTTCCATTTCCGTCATCATAATCTTTATCTGCAGCTACCTGTACAGCCACATCATATTTCTTCTTTTCTCTGAAGAATCCCCAGTCCATCTTTGCCTGTGCCCAGGTCATTGAATATCTGACATCGGCATAAGTTGTTTCTCTAACATCTACGATTGAACTATCATTAAATGTAATCTTATAAGGTGATCCTGGTTTAAAAACTTGATCTCCAGTTGTTTTCTTATGTTCAACCTCACTGTAATCAACAAGAATAGGATTATTATCCTCGTCATATTGAGGAACTCCGTCTATTACCAGCTGAACTTTACCATTAGCATCTACTGTTACATCACCAGCATCATTTACATCCTTGCCACTGGCATCCAGCACCTTATAATCAATTCCTTTAAGATTAAAGAACTGTGAAGTCACAGCAGATCTTTCAATCCAAAAGTGAGACTTTACACCCGCTGATTCTGTTTCCTTGATATATGAAAGTCTTGAATTATAAGTCTGTACATACGAAACAGTAATATTATCCATTACCCAGTCATTGCCACCGAGTACTGTAAGCTCAGCGGCTGTGAAATTCTGGAAATCCTTTGCCTCAATCAGGAAGGATACTTCTCCACCTGGCGATAATGAAGCATTATTAAGGAAGTTGCCATTATTCACATCCGGCCACACGCCCATATAATCATTAGCGCCTTCCTTTGCCTTATACAGCATTGTATTTGTCTGCTGCCCATCTATAGTATTGTAGTAAAGCTTTATTGACATATCCGAAGAAGCATCAGTCTTCGCTTTAGAGCTTGTGCTGACCGTTACAAGGAACATATCCTGTCCCTTTCTCGCTCCAACAATAGGCGCCCCACTCTTGTACTTCGACATCTTAAAGGTTTCAGAACCATTTGACTTTATCTGACGACCTTTTACCTGATCGGTAGTCTGGTAATACATTGGATTATCTTCATTTTCGAATACATACTGAATAGTAGCACCCTCAAGAGTATTACCCTCAGTATCAATACCATCACTAATATATGGCATGCATCCGCCTTTATAGAAGGATACTCCTGCAATTCTCACATCATCTGAACTAGATGCTGAAAGATTTGAATTCATCTTTGAGGTAGATGAAGCTGTATTTATTCCATAATTGCTAATAAGTGATCTAGCCTTATCTCCAACATATATAACCGGATTCCCCATAATGGAATCAAAATCCGGGAAGAGTCCCTGGAAGGCGATCGTATCACCTCTCTGGGCAAAGCCCATAATGGTCTTGTCTCCTAAGGACTGCATCGCTTGACCATAGCTGTTTAGTATAACTGGGATATAAACCTTTCTTGTCCAGCCATGTATATCCTTATATTGAAGCTCCATGACCATATCTTCAACTATACCGCCATAAGCCTTCATAGAATCAGCTTTGCCGTTAAGGAACATCTCAAGTCCACCTTCATAATAGTCTGAGAAGTCCATTCTAAGTGAGTATAATGAACTATTAACAGCATAGTCCTTCTTGTTCTCTTCAGTTACTTCTGTATAGTTCTCCAAGTATATTGACTTGGTAGCATCCAGATTGATTCTTGTTATAGAATCAGTTCCTGCTGTACCTTCAGGAAGAGTAAGCTGTTCAGAAGGATCCTGCTTCTTTGCATCAGCAATCATATATCCTTCAAAATCAAGGAAAGTCTGACCGGATACGATTCCGTATTCTTCCATTCCTTTATACTTATTTACCTTATATACTGAAAGCCCCTGAACAGTCCATGAACCAACTTCAATATATACATCTATGCTTTCAATACTTTTTATCTCAGCCTCTGTCTGGAATGCATAGTCCTGAACTGAAAACGCCTGAAGAGCATTCTGCTTAACAGAGCTTTCCTTATAATTCATCTGCTTTGCCATCTTACTTCCAAAGGTAGCATATATATCACTGCCCTTTGCATAGTAGTTAAGGAGATCTGCACTCTTTTGAAATGCGTCAACATGAGGGAATATAAACTGTGTTCTAGATACATTATCCTTATCCTTGTATCTCACAGCATAGTATAAAACCTGTGAACCATCTGTAGCACCTGTAGCAACTGTAAGGGAATATGTTCTCTCTGGTGCATCGAAAATTGTTCGGTTTTTCCACTCTTCCATATCAGCAAAAGCCTTAAAAGTTTCCTTATTAGCATTTGCCGACACTTTATAAGCATCCTGTGGAGTAGCTGTCGTTCCTTCTGTCACTTCATATTCGCCAGATGAATAGCCAGACTCCGTGCTGGTGTCATAGCCAAGTCCAACACCTGTACTGTCTTCTGAACCAGAACCATTTCCACTTGAGCCATCTTCAGAATTCAAATTAAATACAGTTCCACCCTTTTCAGTATCCGTTGTTTTAAATGGATTAGAATCTGTGGAGCTAGCAGCATAAACATCCGTAGTCTCACCCAAGAGCGCCCCATCAAAAGGGAACCCGGACAGAACCATAGTTGATGCCAGTACCGCGGCGATTCCTTTTTTCATAAATTTTATAAACTGATCTTTTCGTCGAGCATTTCGGTTCGAAATTTCAATTTTTCGAGCGTTACTCTCCTGATCACTTCGATTAAAATCAGCAACTCTCATATTTCTTCCTCTTTTTTACTATTTTTTGAAATGCCTTTTTAACTATTTTTAACTCTTTTTAACTCTTTTTAACTCTTTTCATCATTAAAACACGCACTTTTTCTATGTTATATTCATAGTATACGCGTTAGGTAACAACAAAAGCGCAACACTTTAGTATAATTATTTACTTTCAAAAAATAGCGACGTAGTTTGTGTTATCTAATATTAAGAAGTCCAGCAAGCCCAGTCATTTCAAAAACTTCCATAACATTCTCATTCACATTCATAATAGTAAGCTTTCCACCCTTCTGGGTAAGCTTGATATAGAGATTTCGAATTGCACGAAGTCCTGCGCTGGATACATAATCCAGTTCTTTCATATTAAGTGTTATATTAGTAAATCTATCTGCCATCTGATCAAAAAGCTGATCTGCATCTCTTGATGTTTTTGTATCAAGATCGCCAGACATAATAAGTTCACCTTCAGTTCCTCTGTCCACTAACTTTACATCCATTTCAAATCCTCCGTATTATTTAGCTTTACGCTGTTTCTTAATATAATCAGAAAGTTCTTCTACTGTAATCTCAAGCACTTCGTCGCCAGACTCTTCCATTCTTTCTTCTATGCCCATCTCAGCATATTCTTCTGCAGCTTCTGCTAAAAGCTCAGCAAACAGGAATGGTGCCGGCTCATAATCATCGTCATCATCATTTGCAAACAGACTATCGAAGTCATCTTCGTCTTCATCATCAGAATCAGATGCAAAGCTGAACTCATCATCCTCATCTTCATCTTCGTCGTCATCATCAAAGTCATAGTCATAATCATCTTCTGACTCGTCTTCTAATTCATCATCTAACTCATCTTCAAGATCCTCGTCATAATCTGAATCATAGTCAGAGCTAGAATCAAAGTCGGAATCAAAGCTGAATTCTTCATCCTCATCATCAAGGCCAAAGTTGAAGCCTGTATATTCTTCATCTTCTGTATCGTAATCCAGATCATCTTCATATTCTGTTTTTGTAGTTACAGAAGCTGAAGCCTGTCCAGCCGAAGCTCCGTACTGTGCTGATTGTGTTCTGACCTGAGAATCCATTTGTGTATTTGTCTGAGCACCTATCTGAGCACCAGAACTTACAAGACCAGCACCAAGTGAAATCCACTTAATCTTATCTTCAAGCTCTCTTGAAATTTCTTCTCGAATTGATTTCTTAAATGCATCCAGTGTTTCGCTAAGCGTTCTGCTCATTTCCTGCTCTGTATACAGTTTCTCACCGTACTCTGCCTTTCTAGCAGGAATTCCAGATCCATTCTTCTTCACTGTCTTAGACTTTTTAATGTCTTTCTTTGCATTCTTATTAGATGCTTTCTTAACATCCTTCTTAGATGAATTAACTGAAGAAGATTCAATCAGATTTATAGAATCATCTTCATCATATTCATAATCATCATCATATTCGTCAGATTCATATTCGTCAGATTCATATTCATCAGATTCATATTCGTCAGATTCATATTCGTCAGATTCATATTCGTCAATATCTTCTTCTGGATTTTCTTCTAACGTTTCATCATAATCATCTTCAGACTCATAGTCGTAATCTTCTTCGTAATCTTCTTCATATTCTTCAGCTTCTTCTTCAGAAATTTCTTGAAGATTGATGCCGCCGAAACGGCCCATAGCCATCTCGTATTCCTTACGATTAACTGCGTCCTCTGCAGCTATCCTCTTGTCAACTGCACCCTGCCTCTGCTCCTGTTCAGCCTTCTGATCATCTTCTTCACCATTTTTAAGGCTCTTAAGTCTCTCGGCAAGTTTCTCCTCAGCTTCTTTTCTTGCATATTCAGCAGCAATTCTATCCGCCTCATCCTCACTGATTTCAGAGAATGTAAGTGTGCTCTTATATTCTTTCTCTACAACTATTTCTTCTTCAAGTTTCTTTCTCTCATCGTAATTCTGGTCATGAATTTCTCTGCTGTCCTTAACAAATTTCTCCCAGTTTTCTTCGCCTTCTTCACCTGTGAAGTAATAGCTCTCAAAGTTCTTATCCTCAAACATTTCTACAAAGGAATCAGGAACTTCAATGGCAAATGAGGATCTTGAGGTTGGACTCATAATAGTGAAAGCCTGACCTCTCTTTGCATTCAGGATATCCTCCTGTTCTCTCTCATTAATTCCCCCGGCCTTTTCATACAGCTTACAGAGATCGTTCATATCATTTGGAGCAAGTCCAAATACAAAACTATACTGACACGCATTTATAATAGCGGTAGATTTTCTTGCTATCTCTTCGCTGCCGACAAAATCCTTAATGTTCTGTGTAATAACAATCTGCATACCGTTATATTTACGGATTCGCTTAGCCAGCTGGAACATGAAATCCAGAGCGATAGGATATTTATTATCAATAAATACATGCGCCTCATCAATTACAACTACTATCTTTCTCTTCAGTCCATACTTAATGTTGTAATCTCTGTTCTTGATAATCTCATTATCAATATATTTCAGAACAAGAAGCATCTGTGCATTTGCAATAGTACTATTTCTATTAGCCAGCATTGCCTGGAAATTAAAAACAGAGAAGTTTTCATCTGTTGTAATTGTTGAAGGTCCATTCCATATATTTGCATTTCTACCACCTGTTGCAAACTTGGAAATGTAATTAACTAAGCTTCTAAGCAGCTGCCTCAGATATTCGTTATTAGTTCTTTCAAATTCAGCAAGAACAATATCATAAAGATCATCAAATATAGGGTAATCAGACGCTTTAAGTTCTGAAAGATTTGTATCCGGCGTAATACCAAAATTCAAATACATTCTCTCAATAAGTGAATTCAAGAATTCCAAAGCGTCCCTGTCTATATCCGGAAGAATCTGCTTGAAGAATTCTTCAAGGAACTGCAGATGTGTTGCAAAACTTCCACCAGGTCCGCCACCTTCTTCTCCAGCTTCATCATCATCAAGAGCAGTAATTATATGGAAAGGATTAAGCCTTCCATACTGCGCATTTCCAACATTAATAATCTTACCATGCAGATTATGTGCCAGCTCTGAATACTCGTTCTCAGGATCGAGAATAAATATCTTTGCATCCTCTGAAGCAAGATTTGTAAGAAGAGACTTTGTTGCGTAGGATTTACCTGAACCAGACTTACCTACGATAACCATATTGGAATTAACTCTCTCTTCGTCTCTTCTAAAGAAATCAATAAATACAGGCACATCATCACTTGTTCCAAGCTGAATACCGCCCACATCCGATATATGCGCAAAAATCCAAGGAAACATTCCGGCAATTGTATTTGACGGAATTCCCCTGGCCTCTTTAACCATTGGATCATATGCTGAAATCTGAGAACCTATAAAACTCTGTATCTGAAGAAAGTCCATTCCAGATAGCTTCATACCAGCTTCACTCCAGGATCTCTTTACAGTCTTCTTCATATCAGATACATATGGCATAAGAGTTTCAAAATTCTCTGATAACAGAGGATTCTGCTGAGTCGCTCTTGCATCATATGCAGTAATATAGACATTAACTGACATCAAGACTTCATTATCCTGCTGTAATGTAACAAGCAATGTAGACAGAGTATCAATATGCTCCTGAAGCTCAATCATCTTAGAGTCAACATTTGTAGCCATATATTGACCTCTAAGCTCACTCAGTGATCTATCGATTGCTCTGATAGCCTTCGCATTATCCATAGGTGTAGCCTTTACTACAACCTTAGTACTTGGGAAGGACATAACTCCAGCCAGCCAGCTGTCGCCTACTACAGTTGGGAAGCTGATAACTCTCATGTTATGAGTTACAATACCATTAACCTCAATTCTTCTCATAGAGAATTTAAGGCTTTCAGGCATAGCATATTCAGTCCATTTTTCTTCAGGTATGTTATCTATCTCATGTTCATCAAAATCCAGATAATTGGAATATTTAAGGAATAGTGCCAGTTCCTTATCTCTCAGTCTGGTAACTGTAAGTTCTCCCTGTTCCAGATCATTGACTGCCTGTCTTGCAATTACCTCAAGTCTGTTCTTATCACTTTCAAAAAGAACAAGATAGTAAAATGATTCTATTACCTTATCTTCTTTGCAGAGATTTCTTACCTCATTTATTCTGTCATACTGAATCTCTACTCTTGCCTTCAGCTCATCTTCTGTAAGAAGACCACTTTCATAAGACTTCTTCAGTTCATCCAGCTTGTCATATTCAGCTGCAAGATACTCATCATATATAATTGGTCTTTGAAGCTTAACAATATTTGCTCCATAATCTCCTGTAAGACCTCTAAGTATCTTACCAAAGCAGTTTTCTATAGAATTATCTCTTCTGTATTGTGAGAAGAATCTAAATTCAACTGGATCTATCTCAATTACAGCACCATAGTATTTTCCGTCATATTCAATAAAGTCATCCTTAATACCTGTAAATGGCATTAGTTCGCTGACTTCTGTAAATGAAGCATCTGCCTCCTTAGAACCAGCCTTATTTTTTTTCTTTTCAGCTGTCCTCTTGGCTCTGGCAGCCCAGACAGCATCCTTTTCCTCTTCTGTGGCTGTCTTGCTTTTAAGTATCTTATTTTCTTCTTTAATTATCTCTTTTAATTGCTGCTTTTCCAATTTCGCAGCTTCTTCATCTTCTTCTTTTTCTTCTTCGGACTTCTCTCCACCCTCAAAGAAAGCATCCAGAGTATCCTCCCGGGTACCATTAGCAAGACGAAGCAAAGCTTCATCTGTATATACTCTCTGATATCTTCTAGGATATGCCTTATACCTAAGCATGTGCCATAAAAATACATACATAGGATCATCATCCAATCTGAATAAAAGAAAGGCAAAAATAGACGCAACAACAAGTGCCAGGATCCATCTAAATTTAAACGAGGTCATGGTACATAGTGTTGCCAGGGACAATCCCGCCAGACCGACTATCACATCGGCCAGCGTTATGCCCTTAAATAATTCAATCTTAACTTTTGTTTTTCCCGGGATCAATCTCATTATTACTTCTCACTTATATATAGACTTTTGTATAGTATATAAGACTATTCTTGATTATTTTGGTTTGAAGGAAGATCCCCCTCTCTTCCTGGTGGAGGATTCTTAAGCGCCTTCTTTCTGTTTGCTGCATCCTGTGCAGTTTCCTTCTGATCAGCTTTCATATCCTGATTAGCAGATTTCTTAGCATCTGACAGTCCCATATGATCGTTCTTCATATGATCTAATGTGTGCTGCATTCTCTGAATATCCTTTGTGCCAGCCTTCTTTCCATCAAGAGTTTTACCAGTAGACTGTGCATGTTTGATATTCTGCTGCAGATCCTTCATCTGACGGCCTCTCTTTCTTTCGTCCTTTGTCCTCTGCGCCGCCGTCTTCTCTCCAGTATTCATATCTTTTCCAGTAACCTTGGAATAAAGCTTTCCGACTGTATTATTCTTTATTGCATCTCCAAGTGCACCCGCTGCACTGCCAAGACCACTAACAGCCTTTCCACCAGTTGCTCCCCAGAGCTTGCTTCCAACATTAGATGCTGACATAGATCCAAGAACTCGTCCAGCTGCAGAACCCTGAACATTACCTCTCATATCACCAGCTGAGATAGCCTGCCATCCTGCACTATCAGCAAGAATACCAGTCAGAATACCATTTACTCGGCTTACTGCCGTAATGGCACCATATGTAATAATACATTTTATAATTATCGATAAAATCAGACTATTCGAAACAACCAAATCCGGACTCCAGATTATTGGAAGGAACATGATGAATACCCTCATGGCAAGCACCATACCTACAACACCTAGAAGCTGTACCACAAATGCTGTTGTCCACTGCTTCAGCTTTCCACCATCATCAAGAGGAATTGCTGATACTACAAGTGGGGACGCAAGATACAGTGTAAGAAGGTTGAATATTCTTACTGAACAGGTAACAATAATTACCAGCATTTCCATAAGAAGTCCAATACCTGTTGCATATACTAAGATATAGTTTGTCTTCGCAGGTGAAGGATCAAAAGTTTTTCTAACTGTATCGAAGTCATACATATCTGCTTCACCCAGATAGAATGGTTGACGAAGACTATCATTAAAACTTGGAGTCATTGTCTTATCTCCATTCTTAATCTTAACTCTAGCAGCATCAGATCCAGTAAAATTACCCATTGTTCCAACGACGAAGAGTATCCTGTCCATAGGAACTGCTTCAGTATGAATTTCTATATCTTTATCATAATATTCCAGAACCTTCATATTTGGATTCTTTTTCATTAAATCCATACAGTTAAGCATTGCGCTCATGAGACCATCATTATAGGAATCAAGTGTAGTTTCCTGAGAATAGTCATACGCTTTAGCAAGCTCTTCAAGCACACTCTGCCATGTAGGTTCTATCTCACTATCAGGATCACTAGGATCCACTCTGGTAACATAATGATAATTAAACACTCCCTGCTTACCCAGAAGTTCCAAGTCACCTCTAATATCATTGTAGCAAGCATTAAGATTATATCTCGATCTGTAGGAAGGATTTATTGAATAATTACCTATGGTATTAAAAATTCTTCCCATTGTTGCAAACTGTTCATCTGTAAACTCAATATGTGGATCACCATTTGCATTAAAGCCTCCGTTAGTAACAGCAACGCCCACCTGAGTGATAAGCTTATCTGTTACATCAAGTGCTACGATCATAACAAGATTCATGCATACAATGATCATGATACTCTTAAAAAGATTTCCAATTATTGCACCTAATGTCACTCCCTGCTGTTTATCACGAAGATCCATAAGCTTACGGATAACCGAAACAAGTGCAAATACAAACGCAAAAACAATACCGATAAGCGCCATACCACCGTAGATACCTCTTACATTTTCATGCGTAAAGAATACCTTTATCAGTGTCATATGTTTGCCATCATATGATACTGGGACCTCGCCAGTGAAAACCTTCATAACGCTTTCCATCAAGCCTACAAGCTTACACACAACGATTTCGAGGAACCAGAATATTCTCCAGAAGACCGTTTCTACAACGCTCAGCCACCAGTTTTTTATCATTTCCCCTAAATCAATGCCTAAAACTAATATCATAAGCCCACTCTCTCCAAATAATTATTCAAACTCTCTCTTATTTCTCTCTTATTT
>CACZRU010000159.1 GCA_902783605.1 uncultured Lachnospiraceae bacterium | reverse complement strand
ATAAATTAAGACTATAAATGGAACTAAAGATGAATGGATTTAAGCTTGAAAAGATAGAAAATAGGATTTTTATTGCCTGTCTTCTGTTTATGTTAATAGGTGGTTATATTTGTTTTGTATCTCCACATTTCAACCTTCAATGCTATGCAGGGGAAGATGGCTTTAGTATTAGCTCTAGTGTGAATTCTAGTGAAGGTATGGATGGGGGGACAGTTGAAGCAGGTTATACAGAAAGTTCAGGTGGTGAATCTTCTGGAGAATCAGGTGGTTCAGCTTCAGCTAGTGGATATACTCCGGAGCAGATAGCGGCGGCTAAGGCGTGGCTTTCATCACATGGATATGCGCCAACAAGAGCTGGTGCAAATCAGGCATATCAGGATTATCTGGATGGAAAACTTGATAATGATCCTGATGTTAGAAAATATAAGGGTCTTGACTCGAATGGCAGTTCAAGCTCAAATTCCAGCGCAGGAAGTGTAAATGGGACTCCGGATAAAGAAAATTTAGGTGCAGGAAATACAGGTGCTGAAAAATCAGGAAATGATCCTGCAGATAATTCCGTAGCTAATAATATTGGAAATAGTAGTCAAGGAAAAGAATCTCAAGATCCAGAAACAGCATCTGTAGATTTTGATAATATGGGCAGTATTATTGGAGAAGAAAACGATTCAAAACAGGAGTTAGAAAATAGTCTTGATTCTTCTAAGGACCAGCTAAAGCTTCAGGACGGAGGGGAAGGCGGAGTAGTACTTATACCTGAAGAAGCAGAAGAGATAAAAGCTAGTAAGGACCATAAGGGGATGTCCAAGGTGCTCTTTTATCTGATGATGTCTTTTGTGTTTTTTATTATATTTGTATCTCTGTATAAATTGAATCAAAAAGACAAGCAATAGATTCAGCCCCAAATATACAATATAAATAACATTAATAATAAATAAAAAATATAGTAAAAATCAAAAAAAATAAAGATAAAAAGAAAAAAATAAGATAAAATATAATATAATAAACTAAAGGTTAACTACTAACAGATTATTATAAGGTGATATATATATGAGAGGGTAATATACATAGTTGGGAGCGTGATTTCATGGGGGATAGAAAAACAGTAGGCTTTATAATGAGTGGCATTATGGATGAATTTCCTGAACAGCTCGCAAGGGGTATTATAGGTGAAGCCGAGAAGGATGATGTAAATATAGTTGTCATCCCAGTGAAATACATAAATAGGGAGATGAAGAATATCCCTGATCTTTATGAGTTTCAGTATCAGACAAATATTGAAACTATCACTTCAACCAATTTTGATGCGCTGATAGTTGCAGCGGATATTATTGGTTGTCTTACCACGGAAAAAAACCTGAAGATTTTTATGGATGGAATAAAAGCGAGGGGTATTCCTATAGTACTTGCTGCATCCAAAATGGATGACTATCCGGGGGTTGTTTTTGATAATAAAGCTGGAATTATAGAAGGAATCGAATATCTAGTTGAAGAGCTTAATGTAAGAAAGATAGGAATGCTTAAGTCACATGATCATAATAATGATGTGGCTGAAAGATACGAAGCATTTAAAGAAATGATGGATTATTATAAGCTGGAGATAGGAAAGAACAGCGTGATAAAAACTAATCTTTCTGCTGACTGCAGAGATGACTGTGAGAGGTTCCTAGATCTTAATCCTGATATTGAGGCAGTGTTCTGCGTAAATGATGATGTTGCCAGAACCTTTTATGCTGCTATGAAGGACAGAGGCCTGGTCCCAGGAAGAGATATTAAGGTCATGGGTTTTGATAATTCTATCAGTGGCAGTATGATGACTCCTTCACTTACTACAGTAGATGCCAGTGCAAAGAATCTTGGCAAGAGAGTATTTACTATGGTTCGTATGATTCTGGATGGCTGGAGTGTAGGACAGACAACAATTCCAACCAGGTTTATTCTGAGAGACTCATTTGGCTCCTTCCTTGACAGGAAGAATACGGATGATGCTATGCTGGATAAAAACAAGCTGGATAAATATTTCCATCGTGTATTCTTTAAGTTTGAGAATATATCAAAGCAGGAAGACTTTGAAATACTAATCATGTATAAGGCCCTGATGAATACTATCATTGACTATGTAAATGATAAAGATTTCAGTGCAGAGAGAGTTGCATTTCTGAAAACGAAAATGGACGATTTCTTTAAGACGGGAGCTTTGGAGTATTCGGATCCGGACGTGCTGCTTGCTTATGTAGATAGAGTTAAGAATGCAATAATGAATCGATTTACTAGTTATGAGAGACAGTGTCAGGCATATGAAACATTCTCTACACTTCTTGAGAAGATGGTAAGGACTCTTAGAAATGAAGTTGTAGAATACAAGTCTTCAATGAATGAATCCATATATACACTGAAAAACATGGTTGAAGAAACACTGAACTTCAATCATGGCGGAGATGAGAGTTACGCATCTATAGTAACTAATCTGGAAATGTTTGATGTAAAAAATGCATATGTATATATTTACGACACACCTGTTATTCATAAAGAAGGAGAGAAGTTCATTCCTCCTGAAAGAGTGAGACTGAAGGTCGCAATGACTGACGGGATAGTCAAGGTTATTCCTTCAAAAGATCAGTGGATAGAGATAGATCATCTGTATGATAATAAGTATATTACTTCTGAAAAGTATAACATGGTACAGATGCCACTTTACTTCAATGAGTGCCTGTATGGATTTGTATTATATGATCTAAATGATGTTTCCTTCCGTAGTGGTGAGTTCCTGGCAAATCAGTATGCTACGGTTGCCAGACTAATAGATATACTAAGCCAGAATGACAGACTAAAGAAGGGGCAGACGGGACAGCTGATAAATCAACAAGATAAATCAACAAGATAAATCAACAAGATAAATCAACAAGATAAATCAACAAGATTTGGGTCGGCAGGATAAATCAGCAAGAATAGTTTGCAATATAAACGTTAAGATGACTAAGACGGAGTAACAGTGAGATATGCTGTTACTTCGTTGCTTTTCTGTAAATATTTTATTCAGGAGATAAGGCATGAGTGATAATGAAATTCTATTAGCGAGTTTAGGCGTAGATATAGATGAAGACGATATATATCTTCAGGTGATTCTTTTGTTTCTTAGAAAACTAGAAAGGGTAAAAGAAACTAGAAGAGAGATTTTTGATATAGAGTTAAATGACTTTACTAATAAGAATAAAAAAAAGGCGAGAGACCTTGTGAGTTCAGGTGTTCCATATCTAATGGGAATAGAGTACTACGATATGCTGGTCGATAAAGTATGCAGAGGATATTTTGCTGATTTTCTTGAAGACGTTGAAAGAGCATATAAAGAAGATACAAAACTGGTTTCGCTGTTTTTTTCGATTGATGATGTTAGGCCGAAACTTGAAAGGGTAGTTAATACAAAAGAAGAAACTATATTTAGTTTGATGTGCGAATATGCTCAGAAACCTCATGTGTCATTATATATGAAAGGACTGTATGAGAGAATCAGGAAGGTTTTAGTTAATGAAATTGATAGATCCTATGCCATGTCTATCCCAGAAATGGCAGAAGAACCCAGGGGACTTCTTAGTGTTCTGGATTCATCATATAGAGAGGTGTTTATATTAGAAAAACGATTTTTTTAATTAATATAGCTGTGGAGAAAGAAAAATGGGCGATCAAAAGAATGAAATGCATGATAAAACAGATGAACTGCGCAGGATAGTAGATGAAGTATTTGATTACTTGAAAGAGTACTATGATCTGTGCAGAGAACTATATGTAAAACAGTCAGGGGAAAAAGACCGAGAGTCTATAGAAAATCAAAAAGAAAAAAATATAGAAATAACTAAAGAGAGAAGAAATCTGAGCAGGATATTATCCAATATGGATGATATCTTTAGATTGCTGAGAAAGTATTTTCCTGAAAATGATTCGTATAATATTAATACTTTAAAACTTGCAGCACTTTTTTCTGAGCTGGGAGGGCTTATATCTCCATTATATCCAAATTATATTGGGTATGGATTATTGATGAAAAAGCTTACTCTTGCGGAAGTGCTTACTGTTCCTGTAGGCGCTGTCAGTGATGTGTTATTGTATATTGATACGAATGAAGCAAGAATGAAAGCGCTTACTTTTTCCCGGTCGTATTCTGGACTGATTGAGGAAGTTAAGCTGGATAAATTTAAGGTGGATGCTGAGAAAAAGGAATATACGGTTTTTGCGGAAAGCATGAAGCCGATTCTGGTTTTTCAGCATATCTATTATAAGAAAAGCTATAAAGAGATACGGAAATGGTTAAAGGATCAATATGAAATTCCAGATGAAATGATAGATGATCTGTTCCATGTTTTCAGAGTGGAATATAAAGCCACTGAAATAGAAAAAGGGAAAATGGAACTGGCGGATAAGATAAAGAAAACAGTTGATCAGCTCTATACCCTATATTCTGATAATACAAATAAAATCATGCGTATAGCTGAGACGGTTAGAGAAGGCGGCGTTCTAAATAAAAGATACAAACCGTCTACCGTAGAAGGGGGTATATTATACTTCTCACAAAAGAATCTGGGACTGGCGCAATTTGTTGACAGCAGTCTTGAACATTATATGGAACATTTCCCAGGTAAGATCGTTCCGGGAGAACATGATACATATACGGAGTTTCTAGATATTCTAAGTACTCAGTTCGCATTTTCATATATCCCTAATATGGTATGGTTTAATATTTTTACTAAAAATGTTTTCTCTAAAGAAATACCTGATCGTGAATTTTTTAGTTCGAAGATAGGCTTGTTCGATAAGAGTAGTTTTAATCAGTTTGTTACCAATGTACTGGATGTGGTGCTTGATGAAAAAATCAGCTGTAAAGATGAAGATGCTGCGGCTATTGCTCGTTTCAGAATTATGGATGGGCTGAGCTATGATGAGGATGATACGAAAAATCTTGTAACAGTAAATAAACAAACTTCACAAAATGGTAAAGACAAAGATGAAGTTAAAGAAAAAACAAAAGAAAAAATAAAAGAAGATACAAAAGAAGATAATAAAGAAAATACAAAAGAAGATAATAAAGAAAATAAAAACGACAGTAATAAAAATATGGAAAAAAAGAAAAATGTAAAATTAAGCAGAAGAGATATAGAAGAAATACTACATTACTCTCTTAAGGATTTAGATAAGACTATTCTCGAACATGGTTCCGTGATAAATAAGAATAATCTGGAAAAGCTTTCTGCTTATATTACCAGCAGAGTTCTTGTGAATAATGATAACAATAATGATAAAGATTCTAAAATATATGATATTCATAATTATCCATATAATAATCTTATGATTATAGTTGATAAAGAGGAGTATGATTTTGTTATCCCTCGCTATATAGGAGATATGGTTGCTCCAGAAGATACTAAGACTACATTCATAGATGCAGAATATTTTTATAAGCTTTTGTATGTATACAAGAATAAGAAAAGTATTCTGGATGTGGACTACACCAAGGAGACTAAAGAACTGGTAGAAGACATTATAAATGAACCTGATACACTTATCGTGGAAGATTTTAAGAGACATCCAATTATAGATGAGGATCTGGGAACTGGAAAGGCCCTTCAGGCTAACAGGGATAGTGTGGACTGTTATGATGACGGAATGAAATATTTTTCGGAATGTATTAGAAAGAATCCATTAAAGAATTATATTATCGTGACTGACAGAAGGGTGTTCAATGATTATAAACAGGATCATGAGATATATTACCGTACTTTCAGGTATCATGTGTTTCTTGATCCACTGGATGTTGATATGGTAGTTGATGCCTGTCTCAAGTTTTTTGATGGGAATCTTCGTTATTCTGTATCCAAGGATTATAAGCAGGAGCTGGAAAAATATGTAAGAGCGGTTTATCCTGTTGCTGACCTCAGAGGAAAAAGGTTTATAGATGATCTGAAGAATAGGATTCTATCTGCATATTATAGCAAGATTCGTTATGATAAGGTTATTACGCCAGAGTTTATTCCGGGCTATAAGAATATCGATATTGATTCAATATTTGAATCACTGAAGGATATTATTGGCATGGACAATGTCAAAGAAGAACTTCGTTCTCTTTATAAGGACAGAGTGGTTTCTGATAAGATATCCAAAACCAGTAAGAAAAAGAAGAATAATCTTCATATGATCTTTACTGGTAATCCAGGTACAGGAAAGACTACTATTGCCCAGAAGATTGCTGATATGTATTTTGCCATGGGCATTACAAAAACCAACAAACTTGTAAGTGTTAAGGTGGGGGATCTTGTATCATTGTTCCAGGGTGGTACAACTAATAAGGCGCTCAGTGTAATTGAGAGGGCGTATGGCGGTGTTCTCTTCATAGATGAAGCATATGGATTTATTAATGGTGCAGAGAAGGAACAGAAGGCTCTGGAAGTATTGATTCAGGAGATGGAGAATAACAGAGATAATCTGGTTGTTATTATGGCTGGTTATCCTAATGAGATGAAAGAGCTTATGAAGATGAATCCTGGACTTAAGAGCAGGATTGGAAAGACGATTCATTTTGAGGATTACAGTGAAAATGAGCTGGTAGAAATATTTAAGGTTATGTGTCGTGCAGAGGGCTTTGAGTTTGAAGAGGATGCCATTCCGGTTCTGCAGGAATGCATAATGGCCAAGAAATCTGGAAGATTCTTCGGAAATGCTAGAGAAGTCCGGAATATATTCGAAGCTGCCAGCAGACAGTGGTCCAATGATGTGTTTGACGCTTCACAATCAGAAGAAAAGGATATAAGTGAGTATTCAAGAGTTATAGGTGTAAAGCATCTGGAGAAGCTTCTGCCTGAAAAGAGACAGGATGCTGTAGTGGCTGATAATCTTGTGGGACTTGATAGCATCAAGAAGAAGCTGGAGCAGTTTAAAAATCAGGTTATATATAAAAAGTTCATAAAAGAAAGAGGGATGAGTATTCCTGATTTCAATATGCATATGATATTTATGGGTAATCCGGGAACAGGAAAAACCACTGTTGCCAAGATGATAGCAGATGACCTATATTCTGCAGGTGTTCTGAAGACTAACCATGTTTCTGTTAAAGAGAGAAGAGACCTGGTGGCTGGATATGTAGGTCAGACGGCTCCCAAAACCAGAGAGGTTATTGAGGATGCAAGAGGTGGAGTTCTCTTCATTGATGAAGCTTATTCTCTTACATCGTCAAAGGAATCCCAGAACGATTTTGGTGCCGAAGCTATTGACACACTTATAGTAGCTATGGAGGAGTTTAAGGAGGATACAATCTTTATCTTCGCAGGCTATACAGATCAGATGCATGAGTTTATTGAGTCAAATCCTGGAATTAAATCAAGGATAGGATATACATTTACCTTTGATGATTACAGCGTGGATCAGCTGATGCAGATATATAATGCGAAAATGGATGCTTCCGGTTTTGTAACAGAGGATGCTGCCAAGAAAAAAGTTCGTGACATCATGGAATATTTTAAAGATAGCCGTGACTTTGGAAATGGAAGATTTGTTGAGCATGTTATACAGCAGATAATTAATAAGAGGGGAGACAGATTCAGCAAGAATAAGGATGTTAAGAACTATAGTCTGATAATAGAAGAAGATATTCCTACTGTTGCTGAAATCCTTGAGACTTCATCAGATAAGATGAGGCTCCATGATCCAGGCAAGCTTTCAAAGGATTCAAAGAGAAGGACAGCTGTTCATGAGCTTGGTCATGCCATAGCTCAGTATGTACTGGATAAGAACTATCCACCGAAGGTTGTCAGTGTAAAGAGTCATGCTGGTTCTCTTGGAAGAATGGAGATGACGGAAAAGGAATATGATGACAACATGGATGAGAAAGATCTTCGGAATCATATAGTGACTCTTCTTGCAGGACGAAATGCAGAAAGAATGATCTTCGGATGTAACTCTTCAGGAGTTAGTGACGATTACAGAAGGGCTAAGAATGCTGCTAAGTCCATGATAGAGGATTATGCAATGGGAGAAATTGGTGTAACCACCGATATGGATATCCTAAAGGCAGAGGATGCAAGATGTGTAGAGCTTCTTGAAGAACATAAGGATATACTTCTTGGTATGGTGGATTACCTTCTTGAGAATGAAGAAATACTGAAGGATGATTTTGTTAGACTATTTGAAGAAATTAAGGACAAGAACAGCACTAACGAAAATAATAATAAAACTAAGAAATAATAAGAGTAAAAAAAGATAGAGAATCATAATTGTTTAAGTTGTCATTCTGAGCGAAGCGAAGAATCTTAACAGGAGATATAAGATGCCATATATTGAATTTAACGAAGTTGATAAGCAGTACCTTGGCGAGGTAAAGGTTCATGCGGTTAGAAAGTGCTCCTTTACTGTTGAAGAGGGGGAAATGGTTGCTATTCTGGGACAGAGTGGTGCTGGAAAAACAACTATTCTTAACATGCTTGGCGGAATGGATAGTCCAACCGGAGGAACGATTCTGGTGGATAAGAAAAATATCTCCAAGATGAAAAATCGCGAACTGATACAATATAGAAGACATGATATAGGATTTGTATTTCAGTTCTATAACCTGGTGGCCAATCTGACTGCGGTAGAAAATGTTGAATTGGCCTGTCAGCTCTGCAAAGATGCACTTGATCCTGTCACGGTCATGCAGGAGGTTGGCCTTGGTGAAAGGCTTGGAAGTTTTCCAAGTCAGCTTTCTGGTGGAGAACAGCAGAGAGTTGCAATAGCCAGAGCTATAGCAAAGAATCCAAAGATACTTCTCTGTGATGAACCTACAGGAGCTCTTGATTCTGAAACAGGACAGCACATTATAGAACTGCTGGTGGAGACCTGTAAGAGCCGAAAGAAAACAACGATTATAGTTACTCACAATTCTGAGATAGCAAAGGTTTGTGACAAGGTGATCAGGATAAAAAATGGTGGAGTAGATAAGATTAAGATAAATGAGAATCCGCTTTCACCGGCTGAGATTGAGTGGTAAACATGATAGCTAAGAATACGATAAAAAAGATAATGCACTCCTTTGGAAGGTTTATCTCCCTTGTGGCAATCATTCTTATAGGAGTAGGTTTTTTTGCGGGCATTCGTCAGTCAACGCCCGCTATTCGTGATGCCGAAAATATCTTTGTGGCAGAGTCGAATATGATGGATATTCATCTTCTCAGCACACTTGGTTTTTCTGAGACGGACAAGGGAGAGCTTGAGGGACTGGGCTCTGTGGATATGGTGACTCTTGGTTATTCTAAATATGTGTACAGCGGGGATGATGTCATCCGCGTCATGTCTATAGATTCTGATATTAATAAATATAAGCTGTGGGAAGGAAGTCTTCCTCTCAGGGATAATGAGTGTATGGCTGACTCCAGGCATTATAAGGTTGGAGATGTGATTGTAATCTCTGAACCTGAGAAATCAGAACAAGACTCAAAAAACACTTCAAATAATTCATCAAAAGACTTAGATAAATCGGGAGATGATAAAGATACAGATAATAAAGATAGTGAGGATGATCTTACAGAGCATAAATTCATAGTAACAGGTACCGTAACATCACCTATTTACATGGGTACGGATTATGGTTCTGCTAACATTGGAAATGGAGAACTTAGATCTTATATCATGGTAAGGGATGATGTATTTAATCTGGATGCATATACAGATATATATGTCACATTTGCCAAGAATGAAGAGGATATTCCATACTCAGACAGCTATAAGGAAAAACTGGAAAAGCTGAAGACAGAAATAAATGGAATTAAAGTTGAAAGACAGCTGGCACGAGAAGATGAAATCTATGATGAGGCAGTCGAAAAAGCTTATGAAGAAGTAGATAAGAAAAGAGATGAGATAGAGTCAGATGTCAGGGGTGAGATTGAAGAAGCTGTCCGAGATGAGGTAGAGGCAAAGCAGGAAGAGGTTAAAGCTGGTCTTAAGGAACAGGCTGGAAAGCTTGGGATGACCTTCGAGAATTTTGTGGCAAATCTTTCAGACAATGTGCTGGAAAGTATTGAGCCTATAACAGATGCGCAGATTAATTCTCTGGTAAATGAACAGATGGATGATGCTATGGATACAGCCATGGAAGAAGCATATAAGACTGCTGTTGATGAGATCGAAATACCTGAATGCAAATGGATTCTTCAAACCAGAAATGATGTGGTTGCTAATTACAAGATTCTGGATGATCAGTATAAGGAAGTGGAGTCTATTGCGGATGTTATTCCGGTATTCTTTATTGTAATCGTAATTCTCATGACATCTAATACCATGTCCAGAATGATAGCGGAAGAAAGAGGGGAGATGGGTACTTTTACCTCCCTTGGCTTTTCAAATGTACATATTATTGGCGGATATATGATATATGTTCTGATGGCCACTATCATTGGAGCGGTGGGTGGCTATTTTATAGGAGTACTCACGCTTCCCAGATTTGTTTATACCTGCTTCCCGTTAGAGGTTCAGGATATTACATTTACCTTTGACTGGAGAATGTTTGTGGGATGCATGTCTGTAGCCTTTGTTGTTATGACAGGTGTGACAATATTTAGCTGTATGAAGGAACTGAAAGAAAAACCGGCATACCTGTTACGCCCTGTTCCTCCAAAGAAGGGCAGAAGAATTCTTATGGAGAGAATAGACTTCATATGGAATCATTTATCCTTCTCCTGGAAGACCACATTTAGAAATATAGCAAGATATAAGAGAAGGGTCCTTATGACCGTTATCGGTGTAGGCGGTTGTACTTTCCTGATGTTTATAGGTTTTGCCCTTAGGGACTGTATAGCGACTGTGGGAGATAAGCAGTTTGCTGAAATACATCATTATGATGAAATGGTGATACTTGGTGAAGAAGTAAAGGGCTTTGATGAGATTAAGGGCACCTCTGAGAAGAAGAAGCTGGAGGATCAGGACTTAATAGTTCAGCCGCTGATGATGAGGCAGGAAAACTACAAGGTCGACAATGCTGATAACCATACGCTGGATGTATATCTTATGGTGCCTGATACTGAAAATGAAATGTTCCATGAATACTTTACCCTTAGAGGTGCGGATCCAAGGGATACTGGTCAGAAAGGTGAAGCTGCTGAACAGGTGAAGAAGGGTGAGGATTTAGAACTTACTGATGAAGGAGTGATCATTACTCCAAAAATTTCAGCGATTACTGGTAAGGGAATTGGAGATTATATTGAACTTATTGATGATGAAGATGAAAGATATGAGGTAAAGATAGCGGGAATAGCTGAGAATTATGTTTCGAACTATATTTACATGTCGAAGAAAACATTTATCCGAACCTTCAGGCATGGAGTTATGTATAATACGGTAATTGGAAAAAATGGACTTCTGTATGATTCTTCTGGAAATCCTAAGATGGATATGGAGTCTATGGACAATGACACCAGGATTGGTTATGCGGAACTTCTGGCTAAGAAGCTGTATAAAAGTGAGGATATCGTAAATGTCAGTACAACTGAAGCTGTGCTCAGGAGAGCCAATAACTCAGTTGAGGGACTAGACAGTGTAGTGGTAATGCTTGTGGTGATTGCATCTCTGCTGGCATTTACAGTTCTATATAATCTTACAGCAATAAGCATAAGTGAGAGAACAAGAGAGATTGCAACTCTTAAGGTCCTTGGATTTACACCAGTAGAGACAAATAATTATATCTACAGGGAAACGATTATTAGTTCGGTTCTGGGGATAGCAATTGGGCTACTGATCGGTCCATATCTGCATGGTATTGTAATGGATGTGGTTGCAGTAGATAATCTCGTTTTCTTAAGAGATATTACAAAGCAGAGTTTTGCTGTTGCAGCTATACTTTCTGTGATATTTACACTCATTATGATGGCTGTAACCTTCTTCAGACTTACGGCAATTGATATGATTGAATCTCTGAAGTCAGTAGACTAGGTATCAAAAGTTATTCATAAAATAATTAGTTTTGCTGAAATTTTTAAATAATAAAGGACTTGATTGATATGTCAATAATAACCAGAACAGCAACAAGTAAAGAAATGAAAACAAATATGAATGTTGTGAAGCTTCTGACCAAGAATAAAGAATTTGATTCAAACATGCTCACAATAGACTGGCCGAAAGCCAGGAAGGTCACAAACCTCAGCTACACATTTCTTCCTAAAGAAAAGGGGGTTAAAGGTTACAGAGTTAGAATTGCAGGAACTGTTTCTGAACTGTTACTCCCGGAAAATGTAAATGATGATATTGTGATTCTCTACATGCATGGTGGTGGATTTGTATCAGGAAGTGCTTCTGCAGTCAGGGCATATTGTTCGATGCTGGCAAAGTATACAGGGCATAGAGTGATATCAGCGGAATACAGACTTTCTCCGGAGTATAAGTTCCCGAATGCCATAGAGGACTGCTATAACATACTTCGTGTCATTCGGAAGAAATACCCAAATTCCAAGGTGGTTCTAGCTGGTGAGAGTGCAGGTGGAAATATGAGTCTTGGTCTTGCGCTTAAGGCGAAGGACAGAGGGAGAAAAAGTATAGCCGCAGTTATAGCGCATAGCCCGCTGGTGGACCTTACGGGTTCGCTTGACAGAAGTCTTCACGAGGTTGATGACTTTACAGTTTTGCCCGGTTTCGATATTCCAATGAAGCTGGCTTATGTGGGAGAGGGTGATGCATTTAATCCATATGTTTCTCCGCTCTTTGGTGATTATAAAAACTTCCCGCCAGTATTTATAACCTGCGATTATAATGAAACTCTCTATGCGGATTCTCTTGCAATATATAAAAAATGTCAGGATGCAGGTGTACCAGTGAAGATGATACAGATGAAAGGTACATTTCATGCTTTTGCAACCATGGGTACTCGTACACCAGAAACCGAGAGGATACTTGTGGAAACGGCGGACTTTATTCATGGACCATTTTTAGACGATGGAAAGTTTAGACAGAATATCGCAATTAACATCCCAAATAACAATCAGGTACCACAGAATATTGAAAAGGAACAGCCGAGACGCGTACCTGGAAAATAAATATACTGTGTTATTACATCTGACCTTTTCAGTATTGTCTTTATTTATAAAATTGAAGGGGTCAGAAGAAATAATATACATATAAAAAGTTAGAAATAAGGTCAGATTTAAAGCTGGATAAAAGACTTTGTTATGATAATTCTTACATTATAACTAACTTGCTGATTTTGATATGTGTCCAGGATTCTGGGTACATATCAAAATCAGCAGGTTTTTTAATTGCAAAATTTAATCTTGACAGTGATAAGATTGAACGTTATTATCTAAACAGTGATAAGATTGTGTATGCCAATAAGATTAAAAGTATCAATATGAAAAATATGTTTAGGAGGTTATTTTATGAGTGAAAAACCTTATCATCATGGAAATTTGAAAAATGAACTAATTGAACAAGGAATAAAGTATATAAGCTTGAATGGGATAGAGAATCTGTCAATGAGGAAGCTGGCTGCTGTCTGTGGTGTCAGCAGTGCGGCGCCCTATGCACATTTTAAGAATAAAGGAGATTTTCTGATTCAGGCAAGGAGTTATGTTGAAGATATATTCTCAGAAGTACTCCAGAAAAGTATTGATAATTGTAAGAATCCTGAGAAACAACTTTTAGAACTTGGAAAATGTTATGTGATGTTTTTTGTAGAGAATCCTCATTATCATCAATTCATGTTTTCGGACGAAGGAATTATTGTAGAAGAGTATCGTCCTTATCAGATATTTTCAGGAGCAGTGAAGGAAACTCTTGGTGCTTCTGGTATCAAAGGTAAAGAAGTATTCTACAAAACAATTCTATTATGGGCGACAGTCCAAGGGCTTACTGATATATGTGCGGTGTGTGAGATATTTGAAGAGGATAAGCTGGAAAAAGAGGTTGAAAAGGTTCTTGATCTGGTCAGACTCTAAAAATATTACTGTTCACTGTAACTGAATAATATATATATGGAATTCCAAATGATTGGTTGTTTTAAAGTTTAGGAGGAATTAAAAATATGATAGGAATATATTTGAGTGGAACAGGAAATACGAAACATTGTGTGGAAAAACTGCTTTCGATAATAGAACCGGGAGCAGAGGCGTTTCCAATAGAATCGGAAATTTCTATAGATAAGATAAAAGAAAATGATTCGATAATATTGGGTTATCCTACACAGTTTTCAAATATCCCATATATGGTCAGGGACTACATAAATAAAAATTCATCGGTTTGGAGTGGGAAGAAGATATTCTGTGTTTCGACTATGGCTTTATTTTCGGGTGATGGAGCGGGTTGTGCGGCGAGACTGCTTAAGAAATATAATGCAGAGATAATCGGCGGGCTTCATCTATTGATGCCTGATTCTATAGGTGATGTCAAACTGCTGAAAAAACCTGTTGATAAGAATCATCATACTATCGTGAAAACTGATGAAAAGATAGAGCGGGTTGGAAAGAAGATAAGAGAAGAAGGGGTATACCCAAAGGAAGGATTATCTTTCGCTTATCATATGGCTGGTCTGTTTGGGCAGAGACTATGGTTTTATAACAAGACCACGGGTTATACAGATAAGGTGAAAATCAGTGAGAACTGTGTTGGGTGTGGTCTTTGTTCCCGGCTTTGTCCTATGAATAATTTAGTAATAAAGGATGGAAAGATGGTTGCTGGTCCCAATTGTACAATGTGTTATCGCTGCATAGATAATTGCCCGAAACAGGCGATTACACTGCTTGGAAAAGAAGTACACGAACAGTGCAGATATGAAAACTATTGTTGAATGATGGATAAGTAAAGAATTATGAAGATAATAATTATAAGACACGGAAAAGTAAATTATAATTGGAATAAGTGGTATAATTCAGAGGGGTTTGATCAGGTCTGTAGAGAATATGACGAGGCACCGATAGTAGAAGAACAATACATAGTTCCTGATATGGAATATCAAAACATTATAATAAGCGGACTTTCGAGAACTTATGACACTGCGAAGAATCTGCAGGTTAAGGGTAAGTTTAAAAGTACTGATCTAATAAATGAAGTTCCGTTAAAATCCAGCCTGGATACAAAGGTTAAACTTCCTTTATGGTTCTGGAATATTTCAGGAAGGCTGCAGTGGTTCTTCAACAGTTCAAGACAGGTTGAAGGGCGTAGACAAACAAGAAGAAGAGCGAGACGCTTTGCAAAAATCCTCAGTAAAGGAAATAGAGACTGCCTGGTAGTTACACATGGATTCTTTATGCATGCATTATTGAAAGAGATGAAGAAAGAAGGGTTCGAAATAGGAAAGACTCATTCCAAGTACAAGAATGGAGAATTCGTAGTGGCAGAAAAATAGTATGTATATATATTCCTTTGTAATTGGGCTGGTCGCTTCATTTGGTTTCTTTATGTTCGCAGCTGTGCTTAGTATGGTTGCGTTCGATGGTGTAAATCTGTAAAATGCAGAATGCTGCGAAGCGAAGTTAAATGATTTTAAAATCAACAGATGTTGTTGAAGAATAACTATATGAGTGAGGACAATAATAATGGGATTATTTGATAAGTTTAAGAAAAAAGAATCTACTGCAAATTGGGATGAAGCATATAAAGCAAATCCTAGTTTCTATTCAAAACCGGACGGTAGTCCTTTCTGTGCATTTGCGCTTACAGAGGGTACAGAAACTATTCTTCCTATAAAACCACATTATGCAGTTTCAGGAGAAGAAGTTAAGGAATATAAGCTTATGCTGGTCAGCACAACGGAAGAGGGCATTCTTGGTGATTGTGATTATTTCGATGCAATTAAGAAACTTGAGGCTTATAAACTGGATTCTGATGGTGAGTCTCTTTTGATTAGGGGACTATCTCTTTCTGAATTAGAGGGAATTATAAGATGAGTATTCAAAAGATTCAGATATTAAGCTGGATAAAAAAACAGA
Organism: uncultured Lachnospiraceae bacterium; assembly: GCA_902783605.1. Taxonomy (GTDB): domain Bacteria; phylum Bacillota; class Clostridia; order Lachnospirales; family Lachnospiraceae; genus Eubacterium_Q. The sequence continues at coordinate 596 of CACZRU010000159.1, read as the reverse complement.
TTATGTTATAACAAGTCTTACTGAACTGATCCTGATTATACTAAAAAATAGGAGGTCATATGATAACAGTAAATCTATATTATAAAGGTACAAATGGAAATGCTCGGGTCTTTGCTGAAGAAATGGAATCTTCAGGTATTGCGGATGCTATCCGAAAAGAAGATGGAAATCTTCGTTACGAATATTTTCAACCAATCAATGATCCAGAAACAATATTACTTATTGATTCATGGGTTGATCAGGCTGCCATAGATGCACATCATGCATCGCCGATGATGAAACAGATTGCTGAGCTTCGCGATAAATATGATCTTCATATGACTGTGGAACGTTTTGTGAGTGATGAATATAAATCGGACGAGAAGTATATTAGGAAATAATAACATCGATTGAAAAGAAACTTCATTTATGATAACATTTAGAGCTGATGCAGTTTGAGATGAAATGTATCAGCTCTAATTTTTGTATAAACGGCCAGAAAAGGTTTTATAGTAAAGGAGAATATAACCATGAAGCTTGGTATAGGTGTATTCCATGTAAATCCATATAAATCTCTGTAATCCTATAATCCACTACAAGCCTTAATATATAAGGGT
>CACZRU010000158.1 GCA_902783605.1 uncultured Lachnospiraceae bacterium | reverse complement strand
TGTTGCTGTTGAAAGTACTACTGTATCACCATAGTGAATGAGTACTGCACCATTTGCCTGCTTACCAACTCTGTCAACATCAACTCTGAGAGTCTTGCCAGCAAGCTCCATTTCAAATTTCTTGTACATGTTTTTTCTCCTTCGTACGATTATAATTTTTTCGATCATACGAGGTTCCGAAACAACTGAAGCATCATGAAATGCATAATTTTTCGAAGCTATTTTCATGCCACTTCAGTGGTCTCGGTCTGGGTATTAACTACTAAAACCACATAGTCTCCCATCGCCTCGCATAATCCCTAAAAGTTTACCATAATATTATACAGTATTCAACCGATTTATAAATTTTTGTACTGTAAAATATTCTGTATAAAGATCCTTCGCTTCGCTCAGGATGACAAAAAAATACATATCTCTGGACAACAAAAAATGTATTCCAAAATCCGATTTAAATAATCAGATCTTGAAATACATTTTTATATCACCTTAATAAATTATCTTCCTACTGGCAAGCGCCATCAGCACCTAACCAATATCCATCAACATACTGATTTGTTACCATGTAACCTGATGCATCGAAGTAATACCAATATCCATCTATCTGGAGCCACTGTGATGATGGCCACCAGCCTGAAATATCTTCAACCCACCAGCCTGTGCTGTCTGACTTCCATGTAAGATAATATCTGTCATCCATGGTTCCGTCTGAGTTGAACCAGTAACCATTGTAGTATTCACCGGCAGCCATATATCCACTGGACTTGAAGTAGTACCAATTGCCATCTATCTTCTGCCACTGGCTCTGTGGATACCAGCCTGCTGAATCCTCGACCCACCAGCCTGTGCTGTCTGACTTCCACTCAAGTGTTCCTTCATAGTCGCAAACACCAGCCTCATTGTACCATTTGCCATTTACCCATTCATTTGAATACTTTGGCTTCTTGTCATCTGCCTTATCAGATGAACCTCCTGATCCACCCGGAAGCTTATTCTTTACCTGGCCGTAAGAAACAATCTTTCCACAGTCCTTGCAATATGTATCGCCTGTGTAACCCTTCTCTGTTGTAGTAGGTTCCTTAGCGTTTCTAAGCTCTGTATTTGTATGATTACAAGCAAGTCTTGAAACATCTATACTAACTGTCGTCGTTTTGTAGTTATCCTTATCTTCAGCCACATACTCTGCTGTAGCATTGGTAAACTTACCTATTGTAAGAGTAAGCTGCTTATCATTTGACTTCCACTGCCATCCAGCCGGAAGCTCAACATCGCCAATCTTTGCATTTTTATAAGCAACCTTCTGTGATGCCGAAGGAGTATTATCCGGCTTATCAGCTTTGTTAATTGTAAATGATGTCTCAGTCGTAAAACCATTCTCTTCATTTCCAAAGAAGTAATAAAGCTTATCATCAGCCTTTACTGAAACTATCGCCTCCCCAGCATTCTTATTTTTAGAATACGAAACTGTATAATCATCCTCTGCCCAAACTTCTGAACCTACAGAAAGTGTAACTTCAGGTTTATGCTCAGTTCCATCATATGTAAATGTATCTTCAGAAAGTGTAATGGTAGGATTCACCTTCTTCTTTATCTTAAATGGAATTGTAATGGAGTAATTATCAGCTTCTTTACCGATAGTATAATTTCCACCAACAATATCTTTAACGGTTACAGTTGCTTCTCCCGCCTCAACATTATTGGCATAATTTACTGTATATTCTGAACTTGGTATTGATGTATCACCATATTTAACAGTTACTGTTGGTTTCTTAGCCAAACCATCATATACAAATTCATCCTGATCTAAAGTAATTTCAGGAGTTTCAACTATCTTTTCAGAAACAGTTAATTTACAAACATCAGAAACCGTCTGAGCTGTCTGGCTTGTCCCTGTCCTAGTTGCTGTAATCTCACAGTAATAATACTCTTCTATGCCAGCATCCTTTCCTTCTGCAATAGTAAGTGAAGCATTAGTCTCGCCTTCAATAGGTGAACCACCTTCATTAGAATTAGTTGTATTTGTATACCACTGATATGAATACTCATGCCCTTCAACCTCTTCGACATCTATAGTAAAGGCATCTGAAGCATATCCATATTCCTTTATTAATTCCGTTGTTTGATCTGAAATAACCGGCTTTTCAGCAGGTTCTGCAAAGCTTGCAGCTATAGTTACATTCTTTTCAGGCATGGTGAAGGAATAATCCTCCGCAACCTCAACAGGCTCACCATCTGCATCAATCACAGTATATGAATCAAGAACATACCCTTCATCAGGTGTAATGGTAGGATTAACCTTTGTTCCAGGTAAAACCATATTATACTTAACACTTACTATTCCATTTTGCGTCTCTTGAATATTTATATAAGGACTTGGATAAATCGGATATATAGTTTTCTCATTAAAGAAGGCTTTTATATCTGTTTCTGTCATATCCTTAATACCCTCAATAACAATTTTTTTGTCATTACCATCCAAATAATAATATTCACCATCATTTAGTAATATATTCCAGCCTGATAAATGAACAAAAGATATTACCCCTCCATATATTTCACAATTGCATCCAAAACAAATAAAATTCGGATTATTCATTATCATTTTTCCATTATTATCATTTTGTCCATATATGCTTACTGTATATAAAGGAACACTGCCAGGACCAAATTCACCCACAAATGAAGCACCATAATCATAAACATCATTAAATGTTACGCCATCACCTAGTATAAGAACAATATTACCTTCTAATTCAATACCTTCAGAAACCTCTATATCTTCCCCAACATAATAATATGTGGTTTTATTGGGATTCCCCAAATAATATTTTATAGGTGCATCTTGGGGGTTAGGAAAATCTGGATCAGGGATACATAGATCTGATGTAAATGGAATAGCATCCACCGTCTGTACTGTTTTATTTTCATCAACATATGTCACCTGAACAGTATTTGCTTCTCCCTGCTCACCCTCAGCATGTACTACAAGCTTTACTGGTACCGAAGGTATCAGTCCCAGCACAAGTATGGCAGTCAGTATTATTGACAATACCGACTTTAATACCCCTTTCTTTATTACACCTTGTTTCATAACTCAATACGCCTCCCCTACTTTTTTATAGATTTTTCTCACGCTCTTTAATTGTATAACAAATAAAAGAATACTTCTAGTTTCTTTTTTCTTATGTTTGTTAGATTTTTTCGTTTATCTTAAATAATCTCAGCTATCTCAGAAGGTGTCAAACGATCTGTATATATCACCTGATCTGCAAATATCTCATAATAAGGATTTCTGCTGTCCAGCATTGTGGTTATACGCTTCCTGAGTTCTTCCTCTGATTCAGACTTAAGAAGTGGTCTGGACTGATCATCCTTTACACGATTAAGTATTGTCTCTGGATCTGCTTTTAGATATACCACATGTCCAACCCTACTGAGATTATCTCTATTTTCTTTTCTAAGTACAGCTCCCCCACCTGTTGATATAACCGTATTGGAGAGAGTACTCATCTCCCTGATCACCTCAGATTCAACATTTCTAAAGTATTCTTCAGTTTCATAGGTGAAGATATCATTTATTGACCGGCCTTCTTTCTCAACTATGTATTCGTCAAGATCAATAAACCGCATGCCTCTGCTCTTTGCCAGCTCCTTACCAACACTGGTTTTTCCCGAACCCATATATCCAATAAGAACTATATTGTCACCATATAACTTCTTGCACAGTTCAGCATAAACAACCTCTGACATATCGCGTGAAACCTTTAAACCAAACCACATTTCAAACGCAATGATTCCTTGATACAGAAGCATAGTGAGACCATTATCATTTGGCACTCCCAGCTCATTCAGTTTAGCAATAAATGGAGTTACTGCCGGATTGTAAATGAGATCATATCCATACTCTGCCATCTTGTAAAAGTCATCACTCTTTATGATCAGTTCATCCTCAGGCTTAAGGCCAACAGATGTACACTGGAACATAATATACTTATCTTCAGGAATAGAATCATACTCCGTAAGCCTGAGAGGAGTTACTATCGGGATTTCCTCAGCAATAGCCTTAGCCTTTTCAATATTTCTATTAAGAAGATAAATCTTCTCTGCTCCATAATTCTTCAGCATCACGCATACTGCCCTGGCAGCTCCTCCGGCACCGATAACAACAGCCTTCTTGCCACTAAGTTTAACACCCTTTGTTTCAAGAGCACGGGCAAGTCCAGGCATATCAGTGTTGTAGCCCTTATAGCCTCCACTGCATCTGACAAGAGTATTTACTGCACCTATCTCTTCAGCCAGTTCATCAACACCCTTAAGCACCTTCATGACATCCTGCTTATAAGGCACAGTAACATTAAGCCCATACACTCCAGACTCAACAAGTCCATTTACAGCTGTAACGATATCATTTTCAACCTTTATGGGTACATATACTGCGTCTATGCCAAGAAGTTCGCATAAAGTATTATGGATCACCGGTGAAAGTGTATGTTCTATAGGATTACCGATTACGCCAAGTATTTTTGTTTTTCCATTTATTTCTATCATATGTTTTTATCCCCGGGTATTTATTTTTACAAGAAAAAAGCACGAGGACAGGTCCACGTGCTTTCATCGTCATAATTACTTTCTAAGTCCGAGCTTCTCAATGATTGCTCTGTATCTAGCGATATCCTTGTTCTTGAGATACTTCAGCATGTTTCTTCTCTGACCAACCATCTTCAGAAGTCCTCTTCTTGAATGATAGTCATTTGGATGATTCTTGAAGTGCTCATTGAGGTCATTGATTCTTGCTGTAAGTATAGCAATCTGTACCTCTGGTGAACCTGTATCGCCTTCCTTGACACCGTACTTAGCTGAAATCTCAGCCTTCTGCTCTTTAGTAATCATAGTTACTACCTCCATATTATTATTAAATGTGCCTTTTACCGAGACCTGGTCGGAGTTCTCCAAAGACTCAGTAAAGGTAAATCGTTAGTATGATAAAGGATAATGGGTATTATGTCAAGCACTATCTCTTAAATAAACTCATAAATATATCCTAAAACAAACTCATATCACATTATCTTTTCAACTGAAGCATATCCATAATAGTAAGTGCTACCATTGACTCAACTACTACGACTGCCCTTGGGGCTATAATTGGATCATGTCTGCCCTTAATCTCAATCTCTACTTCTTCAAGATCATTATTTATTGTAGACTGTTTTCTAAATATAGAAGGAGTTGGTTTAAATGCAGCTCTGAGAAGTATGGCTGAACCATCCGAAATACCACCAAGGATACCTCCAGCATGATTGGTCTTCTTTACAATATTTCCGTCCTCCATGAAGAATTCATCATTGTTCTCAGATCCTCTGGAAGTTACAACTCCAAATCCATCACCTATCTCAACGCCCTTAACTCCACCAATGGACATAACAGCCTGAGCAAGTCTTGCATCCAGCTTATCAAACACCGGTTCTCCAAGTCCTGCCGGAACGCCTGTTACAACGCACTCAACCAGAGCACCACTGGAATCCTTTTCTTCTATAAGCTTATCAAGATATTTACCAGCCTTTTCTGCAGCCTCCTTATCAGGCATGCATAAAGGATTCCTTGATATTTCCTCTCTGTCGAAATTTGCGAAATCAATTCCGATTTCACCAATCTGTGTAACATACGCACAGATATCTATCCCAATATCATTAAGCAGTTTTATAGCCACTGCGCCCGCAGCAACCCTTCCAATAGTCTCTCGTCCTGAGGACCTTCCGCCACCACGATGATCCCTGATTCCATACTTCATATCGTAGCAGATGTCAGCATGTCCTGGTCTATATACATCCTTTAGTTCATCATAATCCTTAGAATGCTGAGATGTATTCTCAACCATCATAGATATAGGTGTACCTGTTGTATAGCCTTCAAATACGCCAGACAAGATCTTAACTTTATCGCCCTCATTACGAGGAGTCGCATATTTTGACTGACCTGGCTTTCTTCTGTCCAGGAACTTCTGTATATCTCTCTCATCCAGTTCCAGGCCTGAAGGACACCCATCAACCACAACTCCAATCGCCTCACCATGGGATTCTCCCCAGGTTGTTACTGTAAATACTCTACCAAATGTTGAACCACTCATAATTACTTCCCTTATAATAATAGTTAAAAGATTCTTCGCTGCGCTCAGAATGACATTAATTTTCAGAATGACATTATTTAATCACTCTGTTCACAAACACTCATACATTATATTAGTTCTTTAAATCGAAAACAAGAAATAACTTTTATTCTCTAATTTAAATGAAAACAACCTTAATATGAAAATTACATAAAATGAAAACAAGACAGAAGATAAACTCCTGTCTTGCGCTCCCCCACCAATCAATTTAAGCTCTTGGATGAGCTTTATCATAAACTTCTTTAAGTTTGCTGGACTTTCCTTTTAGATAAATCTGTGTAGTTGAAATATCTGAATGTCCAAGCATTTCCTGCAGACTTGCCAGATCCGCTCCATTTATAACCATATGTGTTGCAAATGAATGCCTTATCATATGAGGTGTTATATCTTTCTCAATTCCGGCCTTCTTTGCATAAGACTTGAGGACTTTCCAGAAGCCCTGTCTTGACATCATATCACCTTTTACATTTGTAAAGAGATAATCTGAGTCAGCACACATACTAGGTCTAATATCATTTATATATCTGCTAAGTGCATGCTTAGCTGCATTTTCTATTGGGATGATTCTGCTCTTTGTTCTATCGTGGCACTCAATATAGCTGAGCGAAAGATTAAGATCAGAAACCTTTAAAGAAATAAGCTCTGAAACCCTAAGTCCTGTAGCATACAAAAGTTCAAGCATAGCCTTATCTCTGATTTCCTTAGGTGAATCACCTGAAGGCTGGTCAAGAAGTAAATTTACTTCTTCAACAGTAAGAGTTTCAGGAGTTTTCTTCTCAACCTTTGGAGGCTTAAGTCCATCCGTTGGATTACCTGTAACTTTCCCCTGTTCAAGTAAATATATAAAGAATGACCTGATACTTGCTATACTTCTAGAAACAGTAGCTGAGCTCTTCTTCTCCTCTTCCATATATAAAACATATGAACGAAGAAGGGTAGAATTCACATCCTTGACATCAGTAACTCCATTTTCCTTAAGGAAGTCACTCATCTTTGTAAGATCCCGTCTATAGGACTGAACTGTATTAAGACTACTCTTCTTTACAGTATTAAGGTATTCTATGTAATTATCAATCTCGCGTTCCACTATAACCTTACCCACCAATATTCTTCTATCAAACCAGACATGTTTACCAAGACATGTGTAACAAATTCATAATAAGATTTACATAATTGTTACAAAGCGATAGTGATACTAGTATAGTAATTTATTTACATAAAATCAACAATAATTTTTTATGGCAACCCCTGCCCAGCCTTTATTTTTAGCCATTTTACGCAAAATAAAGTGGTGACATAATACTGTCACCACTAAATGTTGTGGAAAAATTTTTTCAAATTTTTTTATAAATTTGGTTACGGTTTTAACATAAAACTTGTTAATTAATATTTCCGAATGTTACATTACATAAAATCATCTCTGCAACATATATGCCATGATGGCAATTATTGTCTTACTGTCAACAATTTTTCCATATCTTATATACTCAAGAGCTTCTTCAGGAGATAATCTGACGATTTCAATATACTCATCTGAATCCCTGTTCAGCTTTCCAGGCTTTAAATCAGTACCAATATATACAGCAGTTCTCTCACTAAAAAGACCTACAGCAGCAATTATATAATTAACAAAACTAAGTTTAGCTGGAATAAGACCTGTTTCTTCCTCAGCCTCCCTTATAGCACACCTGTAAAATGGATTCTCAGGATTTTCAAAAACCTCTCTCTTATCATCTGCAACCTTATCATTAAAGTCGCTGTAATCAGATGTTTCTGCACATCCGGCAGGTATCTCTATATCCTCTCTATTAAGACTATTCCTGTACTGTTTTACGAATATCAGCTTTTCATCCTCATCAACAAGAAGAACACCAGAGCCATTTCTATTCTCTACAAAGTCATAATAAACCTTCTCACCTGAAGGCTTAACCAATGTATCCTCATAGACCTTGACTCTATGAGCCTGATATTTTAAGTTTCTTTCTATTAATTCTAAGCCCTTCATATTCCTATCCTTTTTTAATACTATAAATTTACTTAAAAAGCACCTGCTTCCTTATACAGAAGCAGATGCTTAGAATTACTTATTTTGCATAATCTGTTACTCGAGATTCACGAATAAGGCTTACCTTAATCTGTCCAGGATATTCTAACTCATCTTCAATCTGTTTCGAAATATCTCTAGCCAGAAGTACCATATCCGCATCAGATATCTTCTCTGGAACAACAGCTACTCTAATCTCCCTACCCGCCTGAATAGCAAAGGATCTTTCTACTCCGTTGAAACCATTAGCAATTTCTTCAAGTTTTGTAAGTCTAGTTGTATAGGTTTCGATTGTTTCTCTTCTTGCACCAGGTCTTGCAGCAGATATAGCATCAGAAGCCTGTACAATACATGCAATAAGAGTTTCAGCCTCAACATCACCATGATGAGAAGCTACCGCATTGATAATGATATTATTTTCTTTATATTTCTTACATAAGTCCACACCGATTGATACATGTGAACCTTCCATCTCATGATCGATAGATTTACCAATATCATGAAGGAGTCCAGCTCTCTTTGCAAGCTTGACATCTAATCCAAGTTCCCCAGCAAGCAGTCCACTCAGATGAGCAACTTCAACTGAATGCTTGAGTACATTCTGTCCATAACTTGTTCTGAATTTTAATCTTCCTAGAAGCTTAATAAGCTCTGGATGTAAGCCGTGCACCCCAACCTCTAGTGCTGCAGCTTCTCCCTCTTCCTTCATCTTGGTCTCAACT
>CACZRU010000157.1 GCA_902783605.1 uncultured Lachnospiraceae bacterium | reverse complement strand
TCATATAAGGAACTTGTTGAGAAGATTAATACATCAGCTGAAAAGCATATAGGTATAGGACTAACGCTTATTAATGGCGGTGTATTTGGTGGTGCAGTTTGTCTTAAAAATGATGTGTATATTATTAATTCTCCTGAGATAACAGATATCAGGAGGGACGTTAATGATGATATAGCATTATCATTTATAAGTATTAAAGAATATATAAAGCATTTTGATTTATCTGCGGAGGATAATCTTTTTGATTGTTCAGTTGCGGCGTATCTTACAGATCCGCTTGCTAATAATTATAGTTATAGTTATATAGCAAGCCGGTTTCTTGGGGTAGAGCTTGAAGATGAGAAGCTTTTGATGGGCAAAGATAGTATTACGATGTTCTCATTCGTGTCAGATAATTATAGAAAGCTTATATCTTATATGGCATATACTGCTAATAACGCTATGGATAAGCTGGTTGAAAAACTTAAAGATTTTGGTGAGTATAGCTTATATAAAGATATTGAATATCCCGTTATTTTTGTTCTTGATTCTATGGAAAGAATCGGAGTAAATGTTGAAAAAGATATGCTTATAGAATATGGCAAGGAACTCGATACTCGTATAAAAGAGATGAGTTCTAAAATATATGAACTGGCTGGTGAGGAGTTTAATATTAATTCGCCTAAACAGCTTGGGGTTATATTATTTGAAAAGTTACAGCTCAAGAGTGGGAAGAAAACTAAGAGTGGTTATTCTACTAATGTTGATGTACTAAATAAACTTAGGGATGACCATGAGATAATTCCTCTTATTCTTGAATACAGGTCTGTATCTAAGCTTCGTTCAACATATGTTGAGGGACTGTTAGAGAGTATCAAAGGTGATGGAAGAATACATAGCAAGTTTAATCAGACGGTAACGGCAACAGGTAGACTTAGCTCAACAGAACCTAATCTACAGAATATTCCAACTAGAACTGCTGAAGGAAGAGAAATAAGAAAGGCTTTTGTTCCTACAGATGGTTATACATTTGTAGATGCTGATTACTCACAGATTGAGCTCAGAGTTATGGCGGCAGTATCTGAGGATAAGTCACTTATCAAGGCTTTCAGCTCTTCTAAAGATATTCATGCGATTACAGCTTCTCAGGTGTTTGGTGTTCCTCTTGAAGAGGTTACACCTGGACTAAGAAGAAGAGCGAAGGCAGTAAACTTTGGTATTATATATGGCATAAGCTCATTTGGACTTGGAGAAGATCTAGGGATTTCAAGAAAAGAAGCTAAAGAATATATTGATAAATATTTTGTTACATATTTTAAGGTTAAGGATTATCTTGATTCATGTGTAAGTACTGCTAAGGAAACGGGAGTTGTAAAAACTATGTATGGCCGTATTAGACCGATTCCGGAGCTGAAAAGTTCGAATTTTATGCAGAGATCTTTTGGTGAAAGAGTGGCTATGAATTCGCCGATTCAAGGTACAGCTGCAGACATAATAAAGATTGCTATGGTTAAAGTTTATGATGAACTGAAGCAGAGAGGACTCAAATCCAGACTTATTCTTCAAATTCATGATGAACTTCTTATTGAAGCGGCACAGGATGAAGTTGAAGAAGTTAAGGAGCTATTAAGAGACAATATGGAAAATGCAGTTCAGCTGGCTGTTCCTCTTTATGTGGATGTTCATACTGGTGATTCTCTATATGACGCTAAGTAGCAGATGATACTTATAAAGAATCACTTGTATAATAATATTTTTTAAAACTACAAAAGAATTTTCATTTGATTTAATATACAAATTTTATAAATTAAATGAAGAATATTATTACAGCATAAAGCTGAATGAATTAAGGATGCTAAATAATGGTGGTTATAGGTATAACAGGCGGTATTGGTGCTGGAAAATCTAAGGTTATTGAACTGCTTAGACAAAGGTTTGATTTCTACGTATATGAAGCTGATAAGGTGGCTGCGAAGCTTATGGAACCGGATCAGGATTGCTATACTGAAATAGTTCTTGAATTTGGAGAAGAAATCTTAAATGAGGATTCTACTATTAACCGCGAATCACTCAGGAAAATAGTGATGTCAGATAGTACTAAACTTGAAAAGCTTAATTCCATAGTACATCCATCTGTAAAAAACTACTTTCTTGATATTATAGAGAAAGATATATACCCAGCTATATTTATAGAATCAGCAATTCTTTTACAGGATGGCTATGAAGAAATTTGCGATGAAATCTGGTATGTATATGCGGATAGGGTGACAAGAAGAAATAGGATTATGCAGGATAGAGGCTATACGTATGAAAAGGCCAACAGTTTCATGGATAATCAGCCTGATGAGTCATTTTATAGAGAACATGCTGACAGAATTATAGATAATAACAAATATCGAGATCATTATCACTTAATCCTTAGTGTAGATAATGCTGTTGATGGACTGCGAAAAATTCATCCATATATATGATCTTTTATATACTCTGCATGAATTTAGATAAAAGCTTTATAATATAAAATTATTGAAGAATTAGTGTATCTATGATATCATATTTTTGTACAATTTTGGGGGAGTTGCATTTATGTCTGAAGAATATAAATTATCATATTTTAAAAGCTTCAAGATGTTCAATAGAGCTGCTTACGCTCTAATGATAGTGTTTGCTCTTTTAGTACGAGGATCTGAAATTACTAAAAGTAATTTCTTTATGTTCTATTATTCAATTTTATTCATTGTGATGATCGGTCTCGATGAATATATCTTTAAGCCTAAGCGTAATAAATTTCCATATTTATTTCTGGGAATAAGAGTATATCTTTATCCAATTCTTCTTGCAATTGGAACTATTTTCTGTGTCCTTCCTGGTGTGTATCTTGTTGGAGTTATCTCTGTAATGCTCTATATAACATGTCAGGATCTTATCTTTACAGATGTATTCAATACTTTTGGGAATTATACAAAGAGAGGTGTTATTGGACTTGTTTGTGGTTCTATGATGCTCTATGTTCAATATAGAGAAGAAATCCTTGGTGTATGGATTCTGGTTTCTGTTTTTGCGTTAGCCGTATTTATTTCGATGTTGATGTTTGTGTATTATTTCCATTATATGACTGTTGCTCATCTGGATGACAGATATACAAAGCTTTATTTCAAAAATGCAGATATGATTACTGAAAACAAGAAGCTTCTTCGTTTCCAGGAGAGAGTTGAGAAGGTAAATAGTGAGATTAATTATCAGAAGATTAATCTGACAAAGGCAAATGATGATCTGGCTAAAATTAATGAGGAAACCAGATCCCTCATCGAAGTTATGAAATATTTTTCAGCCAGCTTTAATGTTGAGAATAATGCTCATGTAATGCTTAAAAATGTTGTTGATATCAAGCAGACAGGTGCGGTTGCATTATATCTTGATAAAGATGTATATATGAATGAAGAACCTTATCTGGAGATTATTTCAGATAATGCAGTTGCAGAGACGCTTCTTAAACAGGATATAGAGAATATCTATGAAGCTATAAAGAGAAGAAAATCAGTGAATCCTCTGGTTCTCTGTGACAATTATGATTTTAAGTATCCTTACCTTACAGGTGGAAATCTTTGCAATGTTGTTGTTTTTCCTGCCTATGAAAATGAGAATGTTTACGGTGTCATGGTAGTTACATCCAGCAAGTATGATTTCTTTGAAAATGGATATGCCTTCTATGAGTCTTCAATAATGGACTTCACATCGGCGCTTATTTCTGATCGTCTTTATCTTCAGACTGAAGATATGGCAAAGAAAGATGGACTTACAAAGATTTATAATCGTATTTATTTCAATCAGTTTTATCCAGCACTTAAGGATGAGGTTGAACAGTCTGGTGATGTATTTACAGTTTGTATGCTTGATATAGACCATTTCAAGAGAGTAAATGATACCTATGGACATCTTGCCGGAGATGAGGTTATTAAGGCTGTTGCAAAGGTGGATAATGACTTTGCAAAGAAGTATAATGGAACCGCAGTTAGGTATGGTGGTGAAGAGTTCCTGCTTATTCTTAGAGGTAAAGGAGTTGAAGAAACTCTTAAAATCCTTCAGGAGATGCATGAAATAATTAAATCAAATGTTATTGAGTTTGAGGATTATAAGATCCAGGTTAATTCCAGTATGGGTATAGCTTGTTATCCTGAAACATGTTCAGATATCCATGATGTTCTTGATAGATCTGATAAAGCGATGTACTATAGTAAAGAACATGGACGAGGCAGGATTACAATCGATGGTCGTGAGGGCGAAGAATATACATAGTATGATATGAGTGATTTAAAAATATTTTTGAATTAAAATAATATTTTAAAAACTATTAATTATAAAATAGAATATATTTATTAATTTAGGTGTCAATTTATTTGGCACCTAAAATGTTTGTTAAATAAATATGTTAAATAAATATGTTAAATA
>CACZRU010000156.1 GCA_902783605.1 uncultured Lachnospiraceae bacterium | reverse complement strand
TTTTTGAAATGTAAGGAAATACAGGGGTATCAAATGTATGGATACGGATATGAACCGAACCCATAAGAGTACAGAAATTATTACAGAAATTGATGAGTTGATTGCTGAAGCGGGGGATACTATCTTTCTTTTGGAAGAATATTCCAGTGTTTTTATGTCTTCAAAAGTCTCCATGATGGTAAAAAAATACATAAAAAGCATGAACAGAATAATACTTCGATGGAATAAAACAAAAGAAGAAATCGATGAAAGAGGTGTGGAGAATGCAGGTGACCTTTCTTATCTGTCTTTGAAGTACAAAATTGACTTAGGATATAAGCAGATCGGTCTTTCTAATGATGAGTTTAAAGAGGAATTGAAACGGGAGGGACTGGAAGAAGACTATAATAGGTTTTTGGTTGTTTTTAAGGTTTTGTCGCAGGAAAATGAGGAATGTATATCAGGTGGTAAAGATACGGCTCTTTATTCTGAAATTGAATATCTTCGTCCATTTATCGATAAGGCTAAGAGGGGTAAAACCTATAGGCTTCCAGATACAGTAAACCTTCAGTTGAGACGAGAGCTGAAAGTCCTTGAGAAGCAGTATGAGGAGTTGCAGAATTTGTTGTATAAGAGGCTTGTTGGAGAGGATACAGATAATACTGAGTCAGAAGATTTTGGAGAATATATTAGGATTAAGAATGGTATTGAAGTTCGGAGACTGGTCCTGGAAGGTAATCGAAGGTGAAAAAGCTAAAAACGAAGATGTAGTGAGAAATAGCAAATTAAGAGCACTGAAGAAACTTAGGAATAACGCAGGCCTAAAGAAACTGCATGACACTAGTAAGGGTGTTGTTATATAAATGGATGGGGTAGTTATGGGGTAGTAGTGAAAGAAATAGGGGGTGTTGCATTGAGTAATATTCAAAAAATGGCTGATCTTAAATTATTATCAGATGAAGAATACGAAAAGAAATACGGAGAAACAAAAGAAGAATCCCTTCTGAATTGGAATAAGGAGATAGAAGAACAAAATGAAGAGTGATAATAACTATAAAAAAAACTATAGTGAAGAATTTGATATTGAAGTTATTGCTGTTGTATGACTCTGGTGATATATGCATTTGAGAATACTAAAAGTAGTTTTCGGGTTTATTAGGGAGTGGATGGTTAAGGCTTGATTAAAGACGCTGATAAAGCCAGCGTCTTTTTTAGTGTATATTGACTTCTAAAATTTTTTTGAAATTGGAATAGCAAACTGGACTGGTTGTATAATAAGAATTATACTATGGTTTCAGGGAAGATTTTGAAATCAAAAGGTTTAAAATAGCCTTTGAATGATTAATAATCTGAATTAACTGATTTGGAGGAATCTATGATAATAATATGGTATGTTGCATTAGTAGTTTTACTGTTTTTTGGAGCAAAGATATGTAAGAAAAAGACCTGGAACGAAGATAATATGTCGTTTGATCAGACCAAAGCATATCTTGGCTTTTGTGCTGTTATCATTGTATTTCATCATATATCCCAGGCAACTTGTGCTTCGTGGCTTAATCCTCGATACATCAGGCATGGACTGGACATATTTTTAACAGCCGGCTATCCGATGGTAGCGATGTTTTTCTTATGTTCTGGGTATGGTCTGTATAAGAGTGCAAAAAATAAACCGGATTTTTTTAAGCGTTTTATTCCTGCGAGATTAATTCCTATCTTAATTCCTTCAGTTCTTACAACTCTTGTTTATGTATTTTTCATGTACTGGAGAAATATTCCGATTACTATTGATTCACCATTTGCTGTGAATTCTCATAACACATGGCATCCTTACATATGGTATGTACCATGTATCATTCTCATGTATATATTGTTTTATATCGGATTTGGTTTATTCAAGAATGATTTAGTAGGAATCCTTGTCGTTGCTGCAGGGCTTGTTGGATATATAGTATTCTGCATCAGGTTTAAGTATGGAACCTGGTGGTTTAATACCCCTCATATGTTTCTAGTAGGAATTCTTCTGGCGAAGTATGAAGATGGGTTCTTTGAAGGCTGTAAGAAATTCTATAAACTTAGACTTATAGGAACAGTCATTTTATGTGTGATATTCTATTTTCTTGGTGATGCTGCCGGTGGAATATATCTGACGGTTTTCCATCATCCATATGATTCTGTATATGGCTATAGATGTGATCTTGTTGCGTCTATTTTTCAGGTCATTTATACGCTGGCATTTATGTCTCTTTACTATCT
>CACZRU010000155.1 GCA_902783605.1 uncultured Lachnospiraceae bacterium | reverse complement strand
CCACCTATCGATGGACTTCACATGGACAATATAGTCACATACATTAAGCCTAAGGACAACAAGATGAGTGCCGACTGGGATGAGGTTCCTGAGGAGATTAAGGATACCTTTGAAAGACTGGGTATTCCACAGGCAGAGAGAGAGTCTCTTGCCGGAGTAGGTGCTCAGTATGATTCAGAGCTGGTATATCATAATGTTCGAGAAGATGTGGCTAAACAGGGTGTTATCTATACAGACCTGGAGTCAGCTATGCATGGTGAATATGGAGATATGATCAAGGAGCATTTCATGAAGCTCATCACTCCACAGGACCACAAGTTTGCTGCCCTTCATGGAGCAGTATGGTCAGGAGGAAGTTTCGTATATGTTCCACCTGGAGTAAAGGTTGAGATTCCACTTCAGTCATATTTTAGACTTAATGCACCTGGTGCAGGGCAGTTTGAGCATACACTTATTATAGTAGATGAGGGCGCTGATCTTCATTTCATCGAGGGATGTTCAGCACCTAAATATAATGTAGCAAACCTTCATGCAGGAGCAGTTGAGCTCTTTGTAGGAAAGAATGCTAAGCTTAGATATTCAACAATTGAGAACTGGTCCAAGAATATGTATAACCTGAATACAAAGAGAGCCACCGTAGAAGAAGGTGGAAAGATGGAATGGGTATCAGGTTCATTTGGATCACATACTTCTTACCTTTACCCTATGACAATACTTAAGGGTGATGATGCAAAGGTTGAGTTCACTGGTATTACATTTGCCGGTGAGGGACAGAACCTTGATACTGGTATGAAGGTAGTCCATACAGGAAAGAGGACAGTATCTACTGTAAATACCAAGTCGATTTCAAAGAGTGGTGGTATCAGTACATTTAGAAGTGCTGTAGTTATCGGTCCAGAAGCAAAAGGTGCTAAGTCAGCAGTTGACTGTTCATCCCTGATGCTGGATGACATTTCCCGTTCTGATACAGTTCCTGCAATGGATGTAAGATGCGATGATGTGGATATCGGACACGAAGCAAAGATTGGCCGTATCTCAGATGAGGCGATTTTCTACCTCATGAGCCGTGGGATTTCAGAAGAGGATGCCCGCGCCATGATAGTAAGTGGATTTGCAGATAATGTATCTAAGGAACTTCCACTGGAGTATGCAGTGGAGATGAACAATCTGATCAGACTTGAGATGAAGGGATCGATTGGATAGTAGAAGGCTTCGAGTGCTGAAATAGAACAATAATAAAACTGCTAATAAAAGGGAACTATTTCTAAATGAATAGAGGATAGACGGTTGAAGAGATTTATTGGTGAGTTATTGATTTTCATTTTTGGTTTTGCTTTGGGATTTGGTGAGTTGCTTTATCTATATGCAACTGAAAATGAAGAAATGCTGGATGTTAATATAATTCTTTTTATCAATAGATTGGTAAGTGTAATAGATAATGACTTTCTTCAGCTTATACCTTGGTGGGCCTATGCTCTGGTGGTCATAATTATTCTCATGGTGTTGGGAATTGTAGTTTCCAATTTTTTGAGAGTGTTCGCCAATTCAGAAAATATAAATGTATTAAAAGGCATTCTATATTTTATCGTTACTATGATCGTAGCAATTCCTTTTGCACGATTTATAATGATTTTTATAGATAAGTTGGTGCGAGATTACCTGATACTGATTACACTTGAACAGGTTAAAAAGTATGTAGAGTATAATTATAATGTGGACTTTCAATTTGTTTTCTTTTCAATAGTAAGAGGAATTGTATTCTCGATTCTACTTAGACTACAAATTTATGCATTTGGATTTACATACTTTAGTATACTAAAGAAGCCTGTAAGAAATTGCAGAGTTTTGCTCTGTGAGGCTCTTGAGGAAGGATATGAGGTTAAAGGTGTGCTGGCAAAGAGATTAACATTTGGCCAGTGCTATAACTTTATGAAGAATTATACCGGAGAAATCGAAAAGAGACATTTCTTTCAGATTAATGAAAAAGGTATATTTGGTATCAGAGTTATAAATAAATGGAATTACTACCGCGATGGACATGTAATGGATTGTTCAGAGGAGGAATTCCTGAGTAAATTATATAATATGGATTTTCAGAAAAAGTTGAGTTTGAAAATAGTAGAGGATAAAGATGAGTAATATAAGCATTAACAAATTGCCAGTTCCGACTTGGACCTGGTTAAAGGTAAATGAATATAAGCTGGCTGTGCCTGACAAATTCGAAAAGGTTGAGTCGGTTGTTGAGACTATGCCTGAAGAAGTTAAGGTTGGAAAGGTTGACTTCACTTCAGTTTGTCTTGGTGATGTTGAACTGGGAGCTGGT
>CACZRU010000154.1 GCA_902783605.1 uncultured Lachnospiraceae bacterium | reverse complement strand
GATAAAAAATAAAATACTTGAAAGTGCAGAAAGCGATGATGATATTAAAGCAATCATAGCTATTGGTTCGACCACAAGAAGTGATGTAAAGGCCGATGAATATTCCGATCTTGATATTTTTATAGTGACTGCAAATACTGAACCTTGGTTTTCAGGAGAATATCCGAAGAGATTCGGTAACGTGAGTATTTCATTTATTGAGGATACCTTAGGCGGTGGAAAAGAGAGAAGATGTATCTACGATGAGGATAAGGATGTAGATATGATCGTACTCACTCCGGAGCGGTTTGAGGCTGCGATAAAGGAAGGAGTGGCCCAGTGGGTTATGAACAGAGGGTATGTGGTACTCTATGATTCGATGGACTGTACGAGTATGCTGGAGAAGCATATAACTCTCAGCGTTACTGCGCCTTCAGTGACTGAGGATGAATTCCTGAATATGATAAATGATTTCTATTTCCATGATATTTGGGCATATAAGAAACTTAAGAGGGGCGAGCTATGGTCTGCGAAAACCTGCGTAGATTCTTATCTGAAGAGGTATCTGCTCAGAATGATCGAGCTATATAGATCTAAAACTGCAGGTGTGGATGTGTGGCATGATGGAAGGTTTATTGACAGCTGGGCAGGTGATGAGATACTCTCGGAGTTAAGGAATTGCTTTGCTCATTACGATAAGGATGATATAAAGAAAGCACTTATAAAAACACATGAACTGTTTGCTCGTATAACCAGGGAACTGGCTGAGGTTGAGGGATACGAATATCCAGTAGGTGCAGAGAAATGTGCCAAGGCATATCTTGGATTACAGTAAAATCACTGGGGGAGACTCATATGGTACGTGAATCAAGAAAAGAAGATCTGGATGAATTGCTTAAGCTTTATCTATTTTTGCATGAAGACAGTATTCCTGATAATAACGATTATCTAGAAAAAACATGGGATCAGATTATTGAAGATCCAAATCATCATCTGATCGTAAATGAGATTGATGGTAAGATAGTATCATCATGCGTATGCGTGATCATTCCAAACCTGACAAGGAATGTTAGACCATACGCCTTTATTGAAAATGTGGTAACACACGCTGATTATCGTGGAAAGGGTTATGCTGGGGAATGCCTGGATTTTGCAAAGAAGATAGCTGAGCAGGAGAACTGCTATAAGATGATGCTGCTTACAGGTTCAAAGAAAACTGAGACACTGCGTTTTTATGAGAAGGCAGGGTACAACAGTAGTGACAAGACGGCTTTCATACAGTGGATAAAAAAGAATTGACGGAGTACAGTTTTTTTTAAACCATCATTCAAGTGATCGGATTTTGAGTGATATAGTTGCTGGAAAAGTATATCTTCTTGAAGCGGATGGTAGTTATGTAGGAACTGTCACTATCTCTGAAAATGAAATATGTCGTTTGTTTGTTCTTCCTCAACATCAGCATAATGGTGATTACCTGTGTTTTGATGTGATGAAGAAACAATATAATTAGGATGAGAAAGTATAAATTCACAAGGATTTTTTGAAAGGCTGACAGTTGAAATCTGATCTCAACTGTCAGCTTTTTTGTATGGGTGAGAAACTGGCCCTTTTAAAATGTCACAAATTGAATATTTTAAAAAGGTCAGATTGTTTTATAATGCAAAAATATATAAAGGAGGGAGGAATCATATGTCACGAGTTTCATTAATTTGGTTTGGAGCAGCTGTTTCAATAGCTGAGATATTAACAGGTGCATGTCTGGAAGGCCTGGGGCTAAGATATGGACTGGCGGTAATAGTAATAGGTCATATTATTGGAGGTATACTTCTGTATCTCGCGGGAATGATAGGTGTAAAGAATAAAGAGGGGGCCATGAAGTCATCGGCTTTATCATTTGGAAGGTTCGGTAGCTACTTCTTTGCTATCATGAATATAATCCAGCTTGTGGGATGGCAGGGAATAATGATTTTCGATGCGTCCTATTCGGCAGAAGGTATCTGGAAGATAGGTCACAGATGGTGGTGCCTGATCATAGGAATTCTTACCGTGGCTTGGATCGTTCTCGGAAGTAAGAGCAGAGATAAGTTAAATGTCATTGTTATGGTACTTTTGATGTTACTGACGGTCGTGCTTTCATTTATCATTTTCTCGGGAATAAAGAATGGAGGAGGTGCAGCGAGTGGAGTGGCAGAGGCTATCTCCATCGGACAAGGACTAGAGCTATCTATAGCAATGCCACTATCATGGATTCCAATGATCGCTGATTATACATATAAAGCCAAGAAGCCAATAAAGACAACTTTTTCGGCTTGTGCAACATACAGCTTTGCCAGTATGTGGATGTATATAATAGGACTTGGAGCGGCAATTATTACGCATGAAACCAGAATAGATCAGATAATGCTTAAGGCGGGACTTGGAGTAGCAGGATTATATATAATAGTCTTCTCATGTGTAACTACGAACTTTATAGATGCATTCTCATGTAATCAGTCAACATATGCGCTGATACCAGAAGACAGATTCAATCCGGATAAGGAAAAGAAGTTGACACTCAAAGAGAATGTTATATTAAACCTGCCTGGAATAATTGATACAGTAATAGGAACAGTATGCGCTATGCTGTTCCCTATGGAGAATATAACGGAGTTCCTATATTTTATAGGTTCGATATTCGCTCCGATGATATCAGTACAGATTGCAGACAACTTTATTCTCAGACATAAGAATGAAGATACGAGAGTTGATATGACAGCAGGTCTTGCCTGGATTGTAGGTTTCATAGTATACCGAATCCTCATGAAAACTGATATGGTATTTGGATATACTATTCCTGATATGGTTATCACAGTGGTAATAACAATCGTATTCAGGAAACTAAGTGAACTAGGTGACTCGCATTCATTTCGAAAAGTGCAAAATATAAATTGATCAATAGAAGGCTCAGACGATTAAATCTACATATTTGTGTCTCATTTTCCTTATTTATTTACAATTGGATGGTTGTATTGTAACATGACTGAAGAAAGACACAGATGTATCATTTTGCGAAACACAACATTTGAGTTCGCAATTAAACATAATTTTAATCGGTAAATAGCAAGAGTATGATGAATAAAAAACGCAGGATACTTATCGTTCCTATGTCGGCTATGGCTGAGACATCAGGGCCTTCCACGAGATGCCGCCTGATTGCACAGGGGCTGAAGGGGGCGGGGGTTGATGTGGCAACCTGCATGGCTGAGGATGTTAATTTTAGACCTATAGATGGAATACAAAACTTCTTTCTTGATGTTCCTATGCCATTTGGCCTGCCGGCTCCTATAGCATCGAGGACATTTCCAATTGCTCAGAAGCTGGGGATTACAGCAAGGAAAAGAGTGGATAGTTTTGACCAGGTCCTTTATATGACTGGAAATCTTGACTACAGCTATATCAAAAAGAGTGTTGCTTCTGTCAGAGGAGCCATAAGAGAGTATAATCCTGATGTTGTATACTCTGAATTCAATATCTCTGCAATGATTGCTGCGAAGAAAGAAGGGGTGCCACTCTATTCTACAGTAAGCTATCCGACGCAGCACGGATATGCGAATAAACCTGGCCTTGCCGGTGACCTTAATAGATACCTTAACGAGGAAGGGCTTTCCCGTGTGGATTCTGCTCTTCAGTTGTTTGATCTTGCAGATAAGTCCTTCTGTCCGAGTATTCCCGAACTGGAACCAATAAAAAAAGATAATGTGCATTTTTGTGGAACCCTGAAAAGAAAAAAAGACTATATCCCTGCTGGAAACAGGGATAAGATAGTCGTTTATATGGGTAACGGAACCATATCTGCAGGGAAGGTTAAGGAGGTGATTTCAGAGGCTTTTGCCGGAAGCGTTTATAAGGTGTTTATAGCCTCATCTTATTTGGAAAAAGAAGAGGTGGGAAACATCCATATAGCACCTCGTTGGAATTTTGATGAGCTATTAGAAGAAGCACTTCTTTTTATCAATCACGGTGGGCAGAATTCAGTAGTTGATGGACTTATCCATGGTGTGCCTCAGATTATGGTTCCTGGAAAGGTTTTCGAGAGGAGATATAATGCAGACTGTATAGAGAAGAATGGTGCAGGGGTACTTGTTCCTTCGGAGAATTTTTCCTCTAATATCATACGGAAGAATGCTGAAAGCCTGATTGGTTCGGAATTGAAAAGGAATAATGCTGAGAAGCTGGGTGAGAAGCTTCTTGCTGCAGG
>CACZRU010000153.1 GCA_902783605.1 uncultured Lachnospiraceae bacterium | reverse complement strand
GCCGGTATCTCATACAGATGATCCTCCCAATGCGCATTCACGGCCACAAAGATAAATGAGTCTTTCTTCGTACCATACTTCAGATGATCCTCTGCATACATATATGCCATACAATATCCTGGTGCATTTTCATTTACATCCCAGGCTTCAGCTATAAGGATAGCCTTTCCGAGAATAGCATCATTTGCTATGGTGTCCAGAAGCGGAGGCGATATCATTGGTACTCCGTCCTTATCTCTGGATAGTATTGATGCCAGATCGAAACGGAAGCCGTCCACATGATATGATGACACCCAGTACCTGAGGCAGTCCAGAACCACATTTCTGACGATCGGATTGTTGCAGTTCATTGTGTTGCCACAGCCACTGAAATTAATATATTCACCGTCTGGAGAAAGGAGATAATAGGTTCTGTTATCAATGCCTCGATATGAAATATACGGTCCCCGCTCATTTCATATAACCACCTCACAGCCTGAATAAACAAAAACTGCTCCACAGATGCACTACTAAATCATCTCACCTAATTATAAATTTTAACGGAATAAGCTTCATTTCACAATAGAGTTATTTATACACATTATCGATTATAAAGCGATAAAATCATATTCTGCATTGAGAATGAAACCGATATCATGTTATAATTACACATGTCTACAGATACTTTTGACATCTACATCACAGAATAAGAGTAAAGGAGTATCCGAATATGCAGAGCTATATAGAAAAAGGTGGTCTTAGAAGACATATCCTAATAGTTGACGACGAACTTATAAACCGTGAAATACTTGGCAATCTACTAAGCAAAGATTATGAAGTTCATTTTGCTGAAAATGGCAAGGAAGCATTAGACATTCTACTAAAGAGAGAACACATCTACTCTCTCATTCTCCTAGATCTTCTCATGCCGGTCATGGACGGCTTTAAACTGCTTGAGCTTCTCAAGGAAGATGAAGCCCTCCGTACTATTCCAGTAATTGTAATGACCTCCGAAAAGGATGCCGAGGTAAGAAGCATCAAGCTTGGTGCAGCAGACTTTATCACAAAACCTTATGACATGCCTGAGGTTATCCTGGCAAGATGCGAACGAATCATCGAACTTCAGGAAGATAAAAGCCTTATCAGCGCTGCTGAGAAGGACCACCTCACAGGCCTTTACACCAAGGACTTCTTTACTGAATATATCAAACAGATTGAGAAATATAATCCTGAGAAAAATGCTGATGTTGCAGTTATAAACATAGAGCATTTCCACCTCATTAACGAGCTATACGGCCGTAGCGAAGGTGACAATGTCCTCACCTGCATCGCAGAGATACTCTCAGAACTATTTGAAGATAGTCACGGCATCTGCTGCAGAACAGAAGCAGATTATTTCTATGTATATGCTGAAAATGGAAATGACTACGATAAGCTTCTTGTCAGCATTTTAGACTGCCTTACTAAAAAAATCCCTGCCTATCATGTGCATCTCCGAATGGGAGTCTATCCTGATGTAGACAAAGCTCTTACGGCAGAAAATTGGATTGACCGTGCAAAGACCGCCTGCGACAGAATAAGAGGTGACTACAGCAGGCACATCGCCTACTACAACAACGAATTCTATGAAAAATCCAAATATCAGGAAAAACTGATCAATGATATAGATGGTGCCATTTATAACAGAGATCTTATAGTCTTCTACCAGCCAAAATACAGTATTCAGGGTGATACGCCTACACTTCGAAGTGCAGAGGCACTTATCCGCTGGAAACATCCTGAGCTGGGGATGATCAGTCCAGGGGATTTCATCCCACTATTTGAAAGCAACGGTCTTATACAGAAGCTGGACAGATATGTATGGAAAGAGGCTGCTCGCCAGATTGGTGAATGGAAGAAAACCTACGGTGTTTCTGTTCCTGTTTCTGTAAATGTTTCACGAATGGATATCTACTACCCTAAGCTTCGAGAAGATTTCAAAGAACTACTTGAAACAAATGGACTCGAAACAAATGAACTGATGCTGGAGATAACTGAATCAGCCTATGCCGACAATGCTGACCAGCTGGTAAATGTTATTGAGAACCTTAGAAACGATGGCTTCATGATAGAAATGGATGACTTTGGTTCAGGCTATTCATCTCTGAACATGCTCACCACTATTCCTATCGATGCCCTCAAAATGGATATGAAATTCATTCGCAACATGCAGAAGGACGAAAAGAGCATGAAGCTGGTTGAGCTCGTGCTTGATATAGCTAAGTCCCTTCAGGTACCTGTAATTGCAGAAGGAGTAGAAACCGAAGAACAGCTTAAACTTCTTAAAGCTAGAGGCTGTGACATCATCCAGGGCTACTACTTCTCCAAACCAGTACCGCCAGAGGAGTTCACGAAGTTTTTCGTGCCTGAAGAAAACAATTAATGAAAACAATTAATGAAAACAATTAATGAAGATAATTAATATACCAGGAGAATAATACTATGCTAACAATAGACGCATTAAAAAACTATGGAGCTAATGTTGACGAAGGTCTGGCAAGATGCATGGGAAATGAAGCACTCTACATTAAGCTTGTCTCAACTATTCCTTCAGAGACAAATTTTGAAAAACTTAAAAACAGCATCGAAACAAATGATCTAGACACAGCATTTGAGAGTGCACATGCCCTGAAGGGAGTCACAGGAAACCTTTCCCTCACGCCGCTCTTCGACCCGATTGTAGAAATCACTGAGCACCTGAGAGCCAGGGAAGACATGGACTACAGCGAACTTATAGCAGAAATTATCACACAGAGAGATAATCTCGGACAATTAATTCAGTGATTTATAAATGTTAGTATCACTATTATAGTTACTTCGCAGCAACAAAACATATAAAAAAATGACGGTTGAGAAAATCAACCGTCATTTTTTTGTTATCTACAGTTTATCATCCACCTAGAACTGTCCCAGCTGAAAGATTACTTAATAAACTCCTCGAGAGTATGGTACAGTCTCTCCGGTTCAACCGGCTTCGAAAGGTGGGCATTCATTCCGACCTGGAGTGAACGCTGTACATCTTCGTCAAAAGCATTGGCTGTAAGTGCTATTATTGGGATTTCCTTTGCATCTTCTCTTTCCAACGCTCTTATTCTTCTCGTTGCCTCAAGACCATCCATTTCCGGCATTCGCATATCCATAAGAACTGCGTCATAATATCCTGGTTCACTGGACTCAAACTTCTCCAGTGCTTCTCTTCCGTTTCCTGCGAGTTCGACCTGCATATTTTTCATCTCAAGAACCATCATCATTATCTCAGCATTTACCTGCATATCTTCTGCAAGCAGGATTCTCTTTCCAGACAGATCAACCAGCTTTTCAGCATTTTTATCCTGCACCGACTTTCTCTTTAATGCTGATTTAAATTCTTCGATTACTATTGTGGCAAAAAGTGGCTTTGGAATAAAGCTGTCAACACCTGCCTGCAGAGCCTCTTCAAGAACATCATCCCATCTGTAGGCAGTAAGAATAATGATTGCTGACTCATTTCCGACTATCTCACGAATTCGTCTCGTGGTCTCAACACCATCCATTCCTGGCATCTTCCAGTCAACAAGAATAAGGTTGTACGGTGTTCTTCTTGCATGCTTCAGCTTAACCTTTTCAATCGCCTCTTCACCGGACATAGCAATCTCAGCAGCGATTCCTGCCTTCTCAAGCACAAGTCTTGCATGCTCACAAGCAACCTCATCATCGTCGATAATTAGTACACTCATCTCCTCTGGTTTGATATCAATATCATTTTCCTTCGAAGCTGTTTTCTCAACATCTGAAAGTGTTATGGTTATAAAGAATGTGGTTCCGACGCCCTTCTCAGTTTTAACATCGATATTTCCGTTCATCATCTCCACAATATTTTTAGTTATTGCCATTCCCAGACCGGAGCTTCCGTGCTTACTGGTGGTGGATCCATCCTCTTGAGCAAATGTATCAAAGAGGTGTGGCATAAATTCCTCACTTATTCCTATACCTGTATCTGCCACCTCAAAGAGAAGTGTCGACTTCCCTTCATAGCCTGCAGTCTTCTTTACAGCTAGAATAACTCCACCTTCCTCTGTAAACTTTACTGCATTTCCAAGTACATTTATAAGTACCTGACGAAGCTTTAGACCGTCACCAATATAGAAATCATTTATGTCACTGCTGACATGGCACTGGTAGTCAATCCCCTTATCCTGGCACTGCGCGCTGAAGATAGTATTAACAGATTCCAGAAGCTGTGGAAATGAGAATTCTTCGTTCTTAATTACCATTCTTCCAGACTCTATTCTGGACATATCAAGAATATCATTTATAAGCCCCAGCAGGTGGTCTGCGGACTCTCCAATTCTTGAAAGGTAGCCCTTAGTCTTTTCAGGTGTATCAGGATCATTTAGCGCTATGCTTTCCAGACCTATTATGGCATTCATTGGAGTTCTGATCTCATGACTCATGTTTGAAAGGAATGCCGTCTTCGCCTTATTAGCCTGTTCGGCTGAGGTGAGTGCCTCGCTGAGAAGCTCATTTCGAGCCATCTCCTCACGCATCTCCTTATCAATGATCGTGAAACCAACTCCCACATCATGAACTATGCCATCATCCCTGTTCTCTGCAAGTCTTACACCGGCCATACGGAGCATCTCATAGAATTCCTTGCCATCGTAGCGAACCAGGTATCTGTATGTAATCAGTCGATTTTCCTTAAGTCCCTCACGAATATTCTCAATTTCAATAAACTTAAGGAAGCCCTCTCTATATTCGTCCGCCACATGATTCTCAGCATAATATTTAAATCTCTCGCTGAAACAAAAATGTGCCCCCTCAGGACTCTGATCCAGATCATCACGGTCACCTCTGTAGCAGACAGCATCATCCTTGTCCAGATTTGCATAATAGACACTCCTGTAATCTGATGCCATAGCAGTTATCAGATTATCCTGCAGAGCTCTCTTTCTCTCTTCCTCCAGAAGCTTCTCCTGAAGATCTATCCTCTCCTGCATCTCCTGCTGACGAGTTCTGCTTTCCGCCTCTGCTGTTTCCTTCTCCAGTATAACCCTGGAATTCTTTCTAATCTGATATATGATAAAGCTGAACAGTGCAACCAGACATATCGCAAGAAGAATTGAATGTAACATACTCCTGACAATAATTCCTTTTGATATAGAACCTATCTCCTCACTAATCACGCTCTCTCTTACAAGATATGTCAGCTGCCAGTCTGTTCCTTCAACTGGCTCATAGCTCAGTGTTTCTCTAATGTCATTATAAGTAAATGAAACTTCTCCACTCTCTCCACCCTGAAATTCCTGGATAAACTTATCGTATGAGTAATCCTTATCGAAGTCTGCATTCTTCATGGCATCAAGAAGATTATCTTCTACAGCAAGACCTCCAAGGATAGTATTACTGAGGGCTGCACCGTCCTGAGTATAGATATTACAGAATGTAGCATCATCCTCATCAGACTCCATGGATACTCCTGAAAGCATTTCATCCATATCAATTTCCATGAAACAGACCTTAAGAGTATCACCATTGAATGGAATATCTACAGGTACAGCTATAACAACCTTCTTATCAGCAGCATCCATATTTAGAATAGATATTTCCGGTTCATTAATATTCTGATAATCAAATGAATAATCATCGATATTATCCTGCGTTCCCAAAGCAGTATAGATAAGCCCCTTCGAATCAACAAAGGCAAACTTTTCCAGAGTGTAGAGCTTCTTCATTCTGGCCTGATAGTCCTGAAGATGTTCAATATCACTCTTATCCACATCTGTCATAAGACCAACTGCAACCTGCATATCTTCAATACTATCATTGAGGTTTTTCTCTACAACCTGCTCACGCCTTCCGGCAAGCTCATCAAGATAGAGAAGACTGACCTTCCTTACGGCTTTCTCTGTATCAGCGCTGGCCTGTTGTCCCATGATTATGGTTCCGATAACCATAATAGCCAGAACCACTAAACAGGCGATGATATAAATAGATACGCCACCCTTCGTTCCCAATCTTTGTTTTTTACTCTTTTTGTTCAAGGTCGCACCTCCCTGAATCATGAATCTATATGCTATTTTAGAGTAATCTTTTATTCAACTATTTCTTTGCCAGGTATTCCGTTGCAAACTGAATCTTTGTAGCATTGAAACCCTCCTCCAATGGATATATGAAGAAGGTATCATCCAGCGTAGACAGAGTTACACACTGCCCCTTGCCTCTGTAATCATACTCTGTATGTATCGAAATCGTTGACTTAGGCGCAAAATGAAGTGTCTCCGTCTTGTCTGTTCTATAGTTATAAAATGTCAGATCAAAACCATTTAGGTTATGAACAAGTCTGCCTTCTCCACAATCAACAAAATTAAATGAGTTCGGCAGCGCTTCAATCTTAACCTTTGTATCCAACAGATATGTTCCTGCATCAATCTCGTCATTTACCTGCTGTCTCTCCCAATCGTACCAGTCAGGAATATAGAGTGTTTCATTTTCTAATTTTTCTGATTTTTCTGAACTTTGCGAGTTAGCAGAAATAACTCCTCCACTCTTTTGGTGGAGCGTACCCAGCTCGTCCATCTCGAAGGACGCTCCACAAGCATCACAGCTTATCTCAGCACCCTTGGTGATCATCTTAAACTCCTTCTTACAGCAAACACACTGGTATAGTGGCATCTCAAGACCTTCTGCTCTGAAATCATCGGCGATCACCATATTATTTTCACGCTGATATTTATACTCATCATAGTCCAGCTTTTCAGTAAGAATACTGTGGATTTCCTGAATGCTGAGACTCTCTGCCTGTTCCTTAGTAATAGCACAGGTAACATCTGCATGAAGTCTTACAGACTTCCTTTCCTTAAGGTTCCATATAGGCGAAAGCAGGTAATTCCCCTGCATATTCACTGTCACAACAGGAACCTTCAGCAGTCTTACCAGCTTGGCTACAGACATAGGAAGCTCTGACGGAGTTCCTACATTTGCATACCTTGCTTCAGGATATATGACCATTATACCATTTCTTTTAATAACCTTTCTTATATTCCTTATAAGAGCCTGATCATTAATGAACTTTCTCGTTCCAAGACATCCTGTCTGTCTGTATATCCACTCACCAAAATTCTCAAAACCCTCAAGCTCAGAGATATAGTTAGCCCTGTGAGGTGCCAGGCATACAGGAGTTACATAGAAATCCGTAAAGGACTGATGCGTTCCAAGCACAAGGTACGGAGGCTTGATACCAGCCATATTATGCTTATCTACCTTCAGCTTATTTCTCGCTGTTATAACCTTGCAGATAAGAAGCATCAAGGGAAAGAGAAAAAAATTCTGCTTAGGTGGAACCTTATCCCTGTCAAATGGTTTCTTATCCGGCACAACATATGCATCCTTTCTCACATACCTTCTGATAGGTGCCAGCTTGCAGAGAAGGAAGTAAAGAATACCTGTCGCAAGGAAGGAACACCCCGTAGGTGTAAGAACAAAAAGTGCTGGAACATGAACTATCCCCTTGATCGGATTATATATAACAAGCGAAAGTACAAAGCCAAATACCAGACAGACCATGCCAACTATATTGAACCCATTTGTATAGTCATAGGAATGATGACCTTCTATACCAAATGCGCTCTTAAGATCCAGCTTCTGTTTTCTGACCAGGAAGAAGTCTACACATAAAAGTGCAGCAAGAGGAGCATATACAAGTGCTCCTATGGTAAGAAAGCTTCCAAAATATTCTGTTATCTTTCCCCAGACACAAAGCGCTGTAACATACGCACCAAGTATCAGAACCAGAACTCTATAAGAAACCTTTGGAAATGTAGATTTAAGCATTACACCATAGATATATGAACCAACGGCCTGGGTTCC
This sequence comes from uncultured Lachnospiraceae bacterium, assembly GCA_902783605.1. Taxonomy (GTDB): domain Bacteria; phylum Bacillota; class Clostridia; order Lachnospirales; family Lachnospiraceae; genus Eubacterium_Q. The sequence goes on along the minus strand of CACZRU010000153.1, from coordinate 13,389 downwards.
TATATTGGCAAACGCAACAAGAAGAAGTGATGAAAGACCAAGAATTGGAGTAGAAAGAGTTGCCAGCATCATGGTCGGATCATCCACCATCTGGCCTGTCACATGATGCATGGCAATAGCCATAACTGCACCAACCACTACGAAGAAGGAGCCTGCAAGCCCCTGCCCCAGAACTCCGGCATAGAATCCGGACCTTTCAGACTTACAAAGTCTAGGAACTTCAGCCATTCCACCAACAAGGGTGATAACAAAAGCAAAGTTTGCCTCTATAGACAGAATATAATTGGTAGTTTTACTTACATCACCACTAAGCTCCGGCTTGTAATTCCAGATAACATCTATCGGTACAGAAGTAAATCCAACTATCACTACCACTACTCCAACAAGAAGGAGGAGCGGTACAAGAATTCTAGTAGTCCAGGTAATACTTCCAATTCCTCTATATGCAATAAATGTACCAAGTACAACACAGGATATACTAAGAACCAGATGTCCACCCGGGAATAAGCCTATACCAAAAAGCCCTAGAAGATTCTCCATCGAATCCGCAAATAATTCGCAGCATACAGCATACCATGGGAAATTAACCAGAATAATAAGTATAGTAACAACATTTACTCCCTTAAATCCAAAAACACTTCTGAGCCAGATCCAGATATCAATACCATATCTTACAGACAGTATTACGGGAAGCTGATATATCAGAAGCATAAAAAGAGCAGCAAAAAAAGCTCCAATGATAAGCTGTTTAAAGTTTACCAAAGCAGCCAGATACGAACCCTGGGTATAACTCCAGGTTGCTATACAGTATCCAGATAGAACCAGCAGAGCATCTATAAAGCCATACTTTCTCTCTTTAGGAAGCACAGGATAAGTACCAAAGTACACCTCCTGTTCAATAGCCTTTTCAACATTATTAGTATTATTATTAGCTTTATTCTTTTCACTCATTACAGCCAGCCTCCTATGATAATAAGAATCAAACATACAGCAGCGAATACTCCAGTAATAATATAATCCTTTTTAGTCATAGCAGGAATGCCAGTCCTGATACCTCTGTCATCAATATCGTCCTTAATGACATTTTCCTCAAGATACTCTATTCTATCTAATAATTCCTTATCCTTATATTTATTTTTATCTTTATTCTTGTCCTTATTTTTATCGTCCATAGCCCCCCCATTCATTTCATATAACCTTCATAACGATATCTAAATATCATTATCAAAAATCATTATACCCCAAACTCCTAGACGATACAATTATGTCATATACAAATGGACAAGGCATTTACAAATAAACAAGGCATTTATTCTGAATATTAAAAGAGCATATTAAAAGGACAGGTCCATAATGCACATCTTGTGAATCTCATTTCACAATGCGTACAATATGAATCTGTCCCTAAATATATTCCAAATACTCTTTCTTACTTTTTAAAGCCCTTTTTATTTTCGTTATTTTTATTTTTGTCAGACTTGGACTTGTTATTAGCCTGCATTTTCTTCATCTTTCTGTTATACATCTCATTACTCATCAAGTCTGTTATTATATTCAACAATTCCCTTCTTATATCCAGCATCTGATACAGTATACTTATACCTTGGCATAACTAATTCCTCAGATTAATATGTTTTTTCACTCATTTTTCTTTTACAAACGGTATTATATGCCCAAAAGCATAACAAATGCACAACAAATAATCTCATTTATTGACTCATTTATTGAGACATTCAGATATTTTTCTGCAGATTTCTTCATATTCACCAATAAATTCTTCAAAATCAGATAATATGAATTCTATATTATTGTCCTTGGCTGCATATTCATGTCTTCTCGCTCTTTCGCTTATTTTCTGTAATCCTATAGTAGCCATAGAGCTTTTTATTGAATGCGCTTCTATCTTATAAGCCTTAAGGTCCTTCTCTTCAAGGAATTTCTTCATATTAGCTACACGGGCCGGTCCTTCCGCAGCAACATCGCCAACTATTTCACGAAGCAGTTCTTCTTCACCTGCGCAGTAGCCGAGGGCTTTATCATAATCAAGAGCTTCAATTACTGAAAGCCTGCTCTTTAATGAATCATCTTTTGTTTCTTCTTCCTGAATCGGTTCAAACTCCATTCGGAAATTATCTTCATCAGATAATTCTGACTCATCGTAAGAATTACCAATCTGTTCAGCATGAAGCATATCCGATCCTTCACCCTGCAGCTTATCTTTTATTTTATCTTGTGTCTTATCTTCAATCTTATCCTGTATCTTATCATCAGGAAGCATCCGCTTAACCAGCTCTTCAAATACATTGGAGTCGAGAGGCTTTGTAAGATAGTCATCAAAGCCTTCACTTATATACATCTGCCTGCTGCCAGCCACTGCATTGGCTGTAAGTACAACAACCTTTGTGTCTTTATTAAGTGACTCAGCATCTTCTCTGATAATATGCAGAGTTTCTATTCCATCAGGTTCCGGCATCATATGATCCAGAAGTATAAGATCATATTTTTTCTCCCTGCACAGCATAGCAGCCTTCCTGCCATTTCCACAAAGATCAGGAACAATACCATTTCTCTTCAGGAACAGCTTTACTATCGTAAGATTTGACTGATTGTCATCAACCGCAAGTATCTTCGCCTCAGGAGCAGTAAAACCACTTTTACTTTTAACAACTTTCTGCCTGTCTCTATGCTCCATAAAGTCACTCTTTAGAGGTTCTTTTGATCTATATTTCACAGGCAGCTTTACCCAGAATTCTGAACCAAGTCCATACTCGCTCAGAACTCCTACTTCGCCATTCATTGAATCAACTATGCTCTTTACTATAGCAAGACCAAGTCCTGTTCCTTCAATATTGATATTTGACTTAAGGTCAGCCCTTGAGAATGCCTCAAACAGGTGTTCCTGGTCTTCCTTACGGATTCCCTTTCCTGTATCCTTTACGCGAAGCATGAGTTCATAGCCATCCTCTATATATCTGCCACTTACCTCAAGACTGACTATACCTTTGTCTGTATATTTTACAGCATTATTCAGAAGATTAATAAGCACCTGTCTTATCCTAAATTCATCGCTTATAATTTCATTTGGAATTTCTCCATTTATATCGGTCCTGAGCCCAAGAGACTTCTCCTCTGCCCTTTCCTTTATGAGAGACATAACATCAAAGAGCATGTCCGACATATTAAAATCATCCTCTTTGATTTCAATTTTACCAGACTCAATCTTGGTAAAGTCAAGAACATCATTTACCAGCATAAGAAGCATATTGCCTGAGGTTTTAATATTTCTAGAATATTCCTCAATTGTCTTATCGTTATTCTCCCTGAGTATCATCTCGTTCATACCCAGGATAGCATTGATAGGCGTCCTGATCTCATGAGACATGCTGGCAAGAAATCTTGTCTTTGCCTCTGAAATATCAATAGCGTGCTGCTTCTCCATATTTATTCTTCTAAGGTCATGTACCTGCTGAATTACAATAAAAGTCAGCAGGAAGCCTAGTCCAACAACCATAGGAATTGATTCCCTGATCAGCTTAACCTCAAAGATAACATTAATCAGCTCTATGAGACAGCCCACCAGGAACCCGAGAAAACCAATAAAGGTGTAACGATAATTGACTGTATTTCCCTTTACCGCATCCACTATCAGAATAACAATGCCGGCAACTGCAAGAAATACAAGAATACCATTTGCAAGATCTATCACATTATAAAATGGGAGTATTCCTGTGAAATGAAGCAGCGGCCAAATCACGGCATTTAGAACGGATATCAGAATCACGGCAGACATGCACCATTTATACCTGCCATTCTGTATCGAAGACAGATATACCACCAGTCCCAGCGGAATCATGAGACAAAGCATGAAGCTTAGAAGTCCATTTACATGATATACGCCAAAAACAAATGGAAACAGATTTGAATCCGTTATGATCCATGCAGCAATGATAAAAATCCCAAGAGCACCGTACAGCATATCAATCCTCTGTCTGTACATCAGCCTTAGAACAATACTTACAACAAATGAAACAAATGAAAAGATCAGCACGATGAAGGACAGGATGAACAAAAGTCCTATCTTCTTAAACAGATAGCTGGTTGCTCCAGAACGCGTGCCAACAATAACCTCAGGAATGCCTCTGTCAATGTCCTGAGTAGATTTCCTGACAATAACAATCTCCTCTCCCGAATCAGAACCTTTAAGGGGAACCTCCAACAGGAATCTCTTAAATGCACCACCAGGAATATTAATATCCCTTTTCTCGACAAAATCCTTTCTGAGTTCGCCATTTATATATATTGAAACATCCTTACGCGTATCAAAAAAGAGATATTCATTATCCATTAAATTCTGCGGAAGCGATGTACTGATTACCTGATTTCCATTCTCGTCATATTCTTCAGACCAGTCATTCAGGAACTGAACAGGTTCACTCTTTATAACATCGCCTCTATCTATAAGCCCATAAAAAACAGAAACAAAGGCTAAAAACACAAGCAAAACTACCAGCAGTATCTTAACTGCAGATATGCTTATCTCCAAAAGCCCTTGTTTCTTATTATCCTTCATGAAAAAACCACCTAAAATATAAAATAACTAATTTATTATAACATAAAATGTGCCAATTGGGGGGGCCATTTATGTAAATAGGGACAGGTCCATCTTGCATTTTTTGTGCATTTTGAACCTGTCCCCATCCATACATTTCTATTTTTTTAATCCTTCACTATCTCTGCGCCAAATGGCATAAGTGACAGCTTTGCAATCTTAAAGAACTGCTTTCCAAATGGTATCCCTACTATAGTGATGCACCAAAGGCATCCAATGAGAAAATTAGCGATTGCCATCTCTATTCCAAAGAAGATGAGCCATATGACATTCGCCAGTGCTGATGCAACTCCGCCACCATATTCCACCTCTTTTCCAAAAGGCCAAAACGCAAGCGATGCAAATTTAAAACACTGTCTTCCATATGGAATTCCAATTATGGTTATACACCAGATCACTCCTGAGAATACCCATGAAAGTCCACTAAAGAATCCACCAAATACAAACCATAAAACATTCCCTAAAAATCTCATTTCCAGCCTCCTAAAATGTTTCCTGGTTATTATGATAGCACCCTTTTATATACTATACAACTCCTTCCTTCCCTTTTCTCCGGTTCTAAAGCTCACTATTCCCAACGTTACTAAACCAATAACAAGATAAACCATTCTCGTACATAGAAATGCAGGGGTAATGGTAAATGGAGTCTCTCCTCCACTGAGCGTTTCAAGCGCTGCAGAAACAAACTCATAATAGTTGGCGCCATTTATATCCACACTATATTCGCTCAATACAAATGCCATCAAAATCACCACTCCCATAAAAACATATATTAGTACAGGGCTGATCTTTCCAAGCAGATTTCCTACGCCTAGTATAACCAGCAGACAGGGAATTGTAATAAGCAGCCAGTTTACTATATATACACCAGGATATATTTCCCCAAAAATCAATCCAAGAAATATACATCCCTCTATAAAGATAAGCAGATTACACACAATATAGAAGCCACCTATAATTATATTATTTATCAGCATTTTTTTACGGATTGAAAAGCCCGTCACATCTGTAAGAACACTTACCTGCTTCTGTTTTCCAGAATACATTGTCGACATTATAAATAGTGTCACAAGCACTGACACCAGATTTGTTTCTCCAAGGTATTTTCCAAAACTCCATCCTGAAAATGGAGCAGTATCAGATATGCCAAGTATTATCTCTGATGAAAGAATAAAATATGCATATATAAGCGTTATTATCAGCATCGCTAAAACATATGGTTTAAAAAGAATAATCTTTATATCGTATTTAAATATCTTACTCAAGTTTTAGATCCTCCTCTGTAAGTCCAGCTGTGTCTAGAAAATCCTGATATGTACAGCCTGTTTCATTAAGACGGAACTCCAGATTTCTAGAATATAATTCCTGTAGAACCTTATCCATCTCCTCTTCTCCACCTAACTTTTCTTCTGCCTTTAGCAGCATTAGAGGCATGAGCTCATACTTCCTTGTAGATTCTACTCCAGATTCTATCTGAGCTCTGTATGTATCTGGAAGCTTATCCAGATATTCCGGATGCCTGAAGTAAAAATTATTATTTAGATGCATTACTCCTTTTTTCCATTCATCCACATAGTACTGCTTTGCATACAGCTCGCCATATTTCTCTTTTACAATTCTATATGTTGTAAAAACCGTAAGGCCTTCAGCGGACCATAGACCATCATCCTGACATACCATTCCAAGGTCGCCCCAATATAAATGAATTATCTCATGCATAAATGTCTCATTCATGTTGGTTCCTGCTCTGCTGTCAGATAAAGTCTGTGGTGACATGAAATGTTCACTCATAACAACAGCACCATCATCTGCATACCCGCCTCCATACTCAGCACTTGTTTGAAGAATTTTGATATCCTTAATCTCTTCCCCCGTACTTGAATTTTTTTCTATAGGTCCAAAATGTTTGTCACAATAATCAAACACATTGCAGATAGCTCCATCCAGATCATTTTCCTGTACAGCTTTTCCATACTTGGAACTGTATTTAAAATATACATCTTCAGCTGAATAGGATACCTTATCAGAATTATATGCACCAGACATCAGATTACCTGAACTATACTCCGCCTTCCAGCATGTTGTTCCATCTCCATTGTCCTTAACCTTTTCCATCTCTTCTGCCTCTATAAGAGGAATTTGATTAGAAGGAACATTTATATAAAGCTCTTTGTCTGGACCAAATACATTAGAATATACAGGTCCCATGCACAGCCAGGAAATACCTATAAAGCTTTTTCCAATAACATTCTCGTTCATATATCCTAAACAAGCCATGGTTGATCTGCTGACAGCCGGATATCCTCCATACACGAGTTTAAGTTTTCCTGTTTTCTTCTCTGGATTTTTTATCTTATACAATTTATTTCCAAAATAAGTATCGAAATTATTATTTACATCATATTCCCCAGAAAAGTCTAACGGCTCACCATCAAGCGTCGCACTCTTAAGTTTTATTCCTGCTCCCAGAGTAAATGTTATCTCATCTTTCATAACTTCTGCGAGAACACATTCATCCTCTCCTCTCATTGTTCCAAGAGCAGTACTAAAGCTTAGATTTCTTTTGTATGAAGCATACTCTGCTTCAGTCTCTTCTTCAGAAAAACTTAAATCTCCGCCATCTTCTAAACTGACTATTGGTGCATGATCTATAAATGGCTGCTTAACCGCTCCAATTATTACTATAACCGCAAATAGAACTGGAACTATAAGTGCTGCCGGCTTCCTGATTCGAAGCGAAAATGACCTTAATGCCCCGTACTGATACTTTCTAATAAAAAGGCAGGCAAACTCCCATATGCATATAGAAACAGCAAGAAGAAGTATTCTTGTATACCCAAGTATCCTTAATATTGTCGGAGAACCAAAAGCATCTGAAATATCAGATACTATCGGCATATTCCACCTAAAAAAATCATTCGCTATGAATAATGGTGAAAACTGAGCAGCTGTCAAAACCAAAAATATAGTAAGTGATACAGCTTTATTCTCAGACATTTTGTATAATCCTTCACATAGAAAAAGAGTCATAAAACATCCAGGAATAAATACTAATACCGGATATGTAAGGTAGGCCCGGAAATCAAAAAGGTAATCCATCCTCTTACTGCAGATTGGCATAACCACTAATAGTCCTATAAGAAGTGTTACTAAAATGATTACTGAATATGCAAAAATTCTTGATAGAGAAGCCTTTCTTTCATCAGTAAAAGCATTTATCATATCCTTCACATAATTCTTTTTTACTCTATCTGAGTCGACAATCAGACTAATCCCCCATATGAGTGATCCACCTAATGTTCCAATAGCAAATGGGAATACAATATTATCTATTGTGCAAAGTCTGGAAGCCGTAAATATATAATCACCTATGTTTCTAACGAACTCTACATACCCAAGAGCTATGATCAGGATATTGGCGATCATCAGAATATATGTTTTTTTATTCATCAAAAGTCGTCTAAGTTCGACCTTTGTAAGTCTCATCGTTTGTCTCATAATTAACCTCTTTAAAGCTCCTTCTATGCAACTTTACTCTCCATAATACAATATAGATATGCATCCTCCAGTGTCGGCTCGCATCTTTCAACATAGTCAGGAAGATTCTCTCCTACTATTCTTGTAAGAACTCCATTTCTTGTATTAACCTTTGATACTATCTCGCAGTCCTTAGGAATAACATCATCAATCCTTCTGACATATGAGCCAACATGATTCATAGTTTCTTCAATCAGATCTGCCGGAGCTCCATCATATAAAATCTTTCCACCATAGATAACAAGCACTCTGTTACATACAGCCTGAACATCATCTACTATATGAGTAGAAAGAAATACTACACGGTCACTGGACATTTCCGAAAATGCATTTCTAAATCTCACTCTCTCCTCCGGATCAAGTCCAACCGTTGGCTCATCAAGAATCATAACCTCAGGCTGTCCCATTATCGCCTGAGCTATGCCGACTCTCTGCTTCTGACCTCCTGACAGATTCCCGACTTTAGTCTTTCTCTTGTCCTTAAGTCCTGTATTCTCAAGCGCCCATTCTATTTCGTCTTTGCTTTTGATATTCTTAAGAGCCGCCATATAATCCAGAAACTGCCAAACAGTCAGTTCTTCAAAAAGTCCAAAATTCTGTGGAAGATATCCGAGTTTTCTCTTAAAATCATTTTCCTGATCAAGAAGCTTCCTGTCATTCACAAGGATTTCTCCCTTAGTCTGCATAAGCCCTGCAGTCATAAGCTTCATCAGAGTAGATTTACCAGCTCCATTGGGGCCAAGTATTCCAACAAAGTCCGGACTCTCAACTGAGAAGTTCACATCTGACAGAGCCTTCTTACCAGACGGATATATCATTGTCACATTATTTATATCTATTTTCATTTTTCTTTTTCCTCCGTATAGTTAGTTTCTTCTTCATAATTTTTAATCTCCTTGTTATATAAATCCTATGAATCATTAAGCTTATGAAACAAAAATATGGTAGAACTAGTCGCAAGACTCAGATAGTTCCTCGACCGTTCTACCATAATTTTTATCACTTTTTAGTTGTAGTGTGTTTGTGGGAAATGTGGAGTTTATGTGAAGATTCATTTTGCAGAAGATTCTCCTGTAAGCGATACCCCTGTAAGACTTGTGTCACATTCAAGAGGTATGCGTCTGCACTACCGTAAATTTTACGCCTTCATCTATATTCTCTATCTTATACTCTGCCCCAAACATCTCCATAACCATTCCTGTTATATACAGTCCCAAGCCACTGCCATCTTTATTGCTGGTATCAGCTCTGTAGAACGCCTCAAACAGGTGAGGGAGATGCTGCTCATCTATATGTGCCGGTGAATTGATAACCGTAAGCTCCACCTTTTCTTTCTTCTCAGAAGTATTAGCCCCTCCAGTTTTATCAGGCTTTTTCTCCAACTTCACTGAAACCTTACCACCGTCTGGAGTATATTTAAATGCATTTCCTAGAATATTACCTAGAGCCTTTTTAAGAAGCTGCTCATTTCCTCTAAAATTCACATTATCTGGAACTTCATATTCCAGATCAATTTCCTTTTCAGTAATAAGCCCATCGTAAAATGCTATCTCTTCATCAAGTATTCCGTCAATCTTCACCAGTTCCTGATAATCCATATCTCCCATATCGATATGCGAAACAAGAAGAATTTCATTTATAAAGCTCACAAGTTCATTCAGCGTATTGCTGCATTTTTCAAGATATTTATCCCTGTCTTTATAAACACCAATACCAGAACGCATGCCCTCTATCTGACCTATAACAACAGATATAGGAGTCTTCAGCTCATGTGATACACCTGAGAAGAACAGCATCCTTCGTCTCTCTCGCTCCTTCTCAAGAGTTATCTCATTCTTAAGATATAGATTCTTATCATTCAGCTTAGCAAGCGCAGCACTCAGCTCGTCAGACAGCTTGTTAAGACTCTTTGCCAGTCGCCCGATCTCATCATCTCTTTCGTCAGGACAATACCAGTCAAAGTCCTGCTCTGCCATTCTTTCGGCTATCTTACTCATTCTGACTATAGGCTTCTTCATGTAATATGAGAATATCTTTGCTCCAGCAAATGAGAGTATCAGGGCAATAACAGTCACCGGCAGTATACTCTTTATAATGTTCTGCTCAAATGAGACAGCCCTTTTATCACTGCTTGAAATGTATAACATATATTCCTCAGAGGAATCACTAAAATGAAGTGGATATGTCAGTATCTGAACATCTGAAAGCTTATTCTCACCTATGTCCTGATATCCTTCACTATCAGACAGATATTCTTCGGCAGAAAGAAGTTCTGCATAACTCCCTGTACTTCCGGCAAAGCCACGGATATTTGTTTCTGCCTCTCTCTTAGGAATATTCATGCATTTACCAGACAACTCATCTGCTTCTTCTTTTATATATTCAGCATTCTTCTTGGGAGTTGAATATGGTGTCAGGACAAAAAGCATAAGATATACTGAACCCATTATCAGAATAGATAACAGCATGAATGTTATAAAAGTTTTAATAGTCATATTCTTCATACTAATTCAGCTTATATCCTATTCCTCTTACAGTTTCAATACAGTCATTTGCCCCAAGTTTTTTTCTGATATTCTTTATATGAGTATCTACAATCCTTGTATCCTCATAGTATTCATAATCCCAGAGCTTAGATAAAAGCGACTTCCTGGTGACCACTCCACCATTTGCTTTCATTAGTTCAAATAGAATATCAAACTCCTTAAGAGTAAATTCAACATCCGATCCATCAACCTTTACTGTATGTGTATTGTTATCCAGCACGATTTCCTTATAGGAGAGAGTTTCAGACTCCGACACCTTACCACTTCTCCTAAGAATAGCCTCCACCTTACTTACGATAATCGGCATTGATATAGTCTTGGAAATATATTCATCGACCTTGAGACTGTATCCCCTTAGCTGATCCTCTTCACTGAACTTGGCAGTCAGCATAACAATGGGCACATCGCTTTTCTTGCGAATAAGCTCACATAATGTAAACCCATCTATCTTAGGAAGCATAATATCAAGAATAATAAGATCAAACTCCCTCTCCTCCATGGAGTCAAAAGCTTCAAGACCATCATTTGCAGTTGTTACAGCAAACCCAAAATTAGTTAAAAAGTTTACCAGCAGCTCCTGATAATCTTCATTGTCTTCTACAACTAGTATTTGATTCATAAAATATAGTCACCTTTCGTATTATACTGTATTATAATTCGAGCAAAAATTTACACTGTGATATATTTTACATTTTTTTCCGATTTTCATCAATTCTTTAACATGCTGTTTGCTGTTTGCTGTTTGCTGTTTGCTGTTTGCTATTTGCTATTTCTTTTTGCAAAAACACCCCAGAGATTCATTCACTCTGGGGTATATTATTTAAAGTGCTTTCTTAGGACAATTCCTAACGCATTCATTACATAGAATACACTCTGTTCCATTTAATCTCTTTCTTGAATTGTCTGTTACATCCACATTCATTGGACATACCTGCTTGCATTTTCCGCAGGATACACATTTTTCTTTATCACACTTTATTCGAATCACAGAGAAATAACTCATCGGTTTTAGGAATACTGTTATAGGACAGATGTATTTACAAAATGCTCTGTTATCTTTAAATGCAAAAGCCAGTGCTATACCTACTGCATAGTATACGATATTACCGATAACAAACGCCCAGAACATTATACGTTCTATATTTCCGACCTTTGCAAGAAATAAAGCCAATACAAATATCAGTGATGCAGCAAAAGTGATATATCTGATCCAACCTATTTTTTTCCTTGGCTCCTTTGGCACCTTATACGGAAGGAAATCCAATACCATAGCTGTCCAGCATGCATATCCACACCATCCTCGTCCGAAGATAAGCGGTCCAAAGATTTTTGCAACAGCATAATGAATGGTTGCTGCTTCAAAGGCTCCTGTAAAAAGATAATACCAGAAGCCCTCTATCTGCATGTTTTCCTGACAAATGAGACCAAGATAGATCAGCATATATAGGCCAACCAGCAGCTGTACAATACGACGAGCATATTTAAATTTCTTTATGAAAAGAAATACCCCTAGTGATATTGATAAACCTATGTAACTGAAATTGAAAAGATAGAATATGTTATCCTTTGTGAGCCATAAGCTTATAGCAACAGCCTCAAATATAGCCAGCATTATAAATGACAGCCTATATTGTTTCATAACCTTTTTTCTCCTTATTCGCTACTCTACTATCCATTGATTTTTCTTGAGCCTATCTTATCAAAAAAATACGGGCCATACAATTGCTTGCTACATAAGTTGCCATATCCATTACACAAGTTGCCAAAAAAATGAGAGGTGCAAGTTACACACCTCTCGCACTTTTTTAATTGATAGTAATAGTACCTCCATCTTCTCCAAGGAATAAAATGTAACCTCCTGCCGGAAGTGGAATGTCGTTATCTATATGCATATGGGTTGAATAAACCATCTCGTTATATTTGTTATATACATAGATGTTAGAGTTCTCCGGTCTTTCCACACTGAGAGTTCCACCTGCTTTATCATCGCCTATCTTAAACCAAGATGCTTCTTCGGTATAGAGATTAACTGTCTTTACACTGTTATCCAGTGTCGGAAGCTCACTAACCATACGGTATTTTCTTCCTGTCGTTACATTTATGCTTGTTATTTCATTTCCTGATTTTAGCTTTTCTTTCTCTACGGATATGTCATAGATATCACGGCTTGCAGAAGATTCAATAGTTGAAAATGCGACTGCCTTAGTACCAGTCTCTATCTTAAGTAAGTCTCCAAATGCACCGGGAGCACCGATATTTATATAACCCATCATATCGTCTGACGCAGATATTATCTGGAACGGATTGTCATATTCATCAGAAGTATATTTATCATTATATAAAACTGCACGTTCATCATTTAGCTTACACCAGGTTTCAGAAGTTTCATCACTTACTTCATTCAGTGAAAGCTTCTCTCCACAATTCAGATGATAGACATCCTTGCCGAGACCGACTGAGTCTACCTCTGCATCTGCTTTGATATAAGCCCCGCCATCTTTTTCTTCGAAGTAAAGAGTCTGTGGTTCTGCACTTAGCTCTCCATCCTCATCTACTCTTTCAAAATTATCTTCTTCTGTATATTTATAATAATCAAGCTTATTATTCAGGTATAAATGTTTTATAAGCATAGTATCTTCTTCAAAGGATATATAGACTATTTCATTTCCATCATTAGTGTACATATTATAGTAGCCT
>CACZRU010000152.1 GCA_902783605.1 uncultured Lachnospiraceae bacterium | reverse complement strand
TTGGCGCCTGTTTTATTTCTAAGTGATGCTAGGTATCTCTGCATTGTGCGAAGGGTTACGCCCTGCATTTCAGCAAGTTCCTTTTGCAATTTGGATCTGGCCTCATTTTCATATTAATTCTTTATACTATATTCGTTTGCGTATGCCTTCTTCAAATCCTCAAAAGTATTGAATTCTTCTTTGAGGCAGAATTCCTTGGACCAGGTCATGAAGTAGGCCCATGGGATACGGCTTTCAGCAAGCTTTTCAATATCAGGGATATAGCCCACCTCAGTAATGGCCGGAACCTTCCTGGTGGTTGTATTAGCAATAAGTTCATTATATTTATCGGCATAGTCGGTGTAATCCTTCTCAGGCAGGTAGATATCCCAGCCGATAACATCCACGAATTCATCTCCTGGATAGGACTCTTTGGTTGGTGAACTCCACACCCAGAGAAGATTGTCCAGGTGATATTCATTTACAAAGAGGTCATACATCAGCTTGTACATTTCCTTTGCAACCTCACCGCCTTGTGCACCCCACCAGAACCAGGTGCCTTCAACTTCGTGAAATGGTCTCCACAGGATTGGGATGTTTTTCTCTTTAAATGGCTCCAGATCTTTTGCAATTTTCTCAAGATCGGAGTAGAAAGCTTTTCGTTCGTCTGAACCTTCAACTAAAACCTTTCTTGCATCAAAGTCAGTGTGCTTTGAATAAAATGCTTTGTCTCTTCCTCCGATAGGAGAGAACCAGTGGAAGCAGAAGCATAGGATTGAGTCTGTTGTTTCAGCAATCTCCATAGCTTTTTCAAGGGTGTTTCTATTCTCATAAACCTCTGTCAGACATTCCTCACTTGCATCATCGTAGTTGATGTTTGGGCTGTAGGAAAGCATTTCGAATCCAACAACTTTTGGATAGCAGCCGGTTTTGTCATGGATAAGCTGATATTCTTCCATAGGAATGGTCTGAGTATGTTGTCCGGTAAGAATACCATTTCCAGCTGTATCTGCGAGATAAGCTAGGAGCTTTCTGGCTGGTTCGGTTGCATTTTTGTTTACAGGGGTTTTGTCGATATTTGTAGATGTATTCATAGAAATCTCCGAGTTATAGAATTAATGGTTGTTGTGAATAACAACCCTATGCCATTATATCATAATTAATAAGAAAAATGTATGAAATTAGCTAAATAATGTTTTGTTGTTTCCAAATGATATATGATATAATACCCATTGGTATTGTGCCTAAAAGAAAAGGGGTTAAATTCTAAGGCAACAAAGAGAATTCTGATAATTCTGAATAGTTAGAGAAGGAGTATTTATAAATGAGATTTCGACCTTGTATTGATATACATGATGGTAAAGTTAAGCAGATAGTCGGAGGCACACTGAGTGACGAAAATGGTGCTGAGATAAACTTTGTATCGGAGCATGGTGCTGGATATTTTGGAAGGCTTTATAGGACTTGCAATGTACCCGGCGGACATATAATTCTGCTGAATAAACCAGGAACAAAGGAGTATCTGGAAGATATTCGTGCAGCGGCTGAAGCCATGACAGAATACCCTGGGGGATTCATGATCGGAGGAGGAGTGACGGTAGAGAATGCTCAGGAGTACCTGAAGCTGGGGGCTTCACATGTCATAGTTACTTCGTATGTTTTCAGGGACGGAATGATCGATTATAAACGCCTTGAGGACCTTGTAAATGAAGTTGGTAAGGATCATCTTGTGCTGGATCTTTCCTGCAGAAGAAGACTGAATTCGGTGGGAACATATTCCTATTATATAATGACAGACAGATGGCAGAAATTTACAGATACTCATGTAAATCATAAGACCTTGTCTCTTCTTCAAAACTACTGCGATGAGTACCTTATTCATGCAGTGGATGTGGAAGGCAAGAAGAGTGGTGTTGACCGCGACCTTCTAAAGATACTCGGTACATGGGAAGGTGGTTCGCCAATCACCTATGCTGGTGGAGTTGCCAGTTTCGAAGACATGGATGTTATCAGAGAACTGGGACAGGGCAAGGTTGATGTGACCATAGGAAGTGCCCTGACAATTTTTGGTGGTGACATGGACTTCCAAGAGGTTGTAAATTACAGTAAATAAAATGTGTAAAGTGGACTTTTCCCTATTTACACAATTCTACAATTCTACAATTCTGATAGTATAGAGGAGTTTCGTATGAGAAGATTTAGAAAAGTGGCTGTTGTGGTTCTGGCTTCAGCTATGTGTGTTTCGATGAGTGCTTGTGGTAAAAGTGATACCGACTCAAATACAGCAACTACAGAAAGTGCTTCGACAGAAAGTGCAGATAAGGACAGCTCAGATAATGCTGATACTGAAGCGTCGTCTAGTGATGCTGCTGAATCGGTGGAGAGTTCTCTTACAGGCACAGGTCCTGCCACAAAGGAAGATGCATTTGCAGGTGGTGACACCGGCTCGGCTCAGCTGAAGGATGGCGATGTGCTTGTTGATATAAACTTCGATGACGGTACGGTTAATAACTTCGTGACATATACCAATGGTGGAAGCTATGAACTTAAGAATGAGGATGGACAGCTGGTGGCTGACATCAAGAACTGTGGAAGTCTTGACTATGCTAACCAGGCTTACTGGGACGGTTTTGCGCTCAGTGAGAACTGTGTCTATACCTACAGCTTTGACATTTCTTCTGATATTGAGAGACAGGTGGAATATCGTCTTCAGATAAATGGTGGCGACTACCATGCATATCAGGGTGACAAGATTGATGTTGGTCCAGAGGTAACGAACTTCTCTGTGGATTTTGAAATGACTGAGGAATCCGACCCTGCCCCACGAATAGTATTTAACATGGGGAAGATGGAGGGCATGTCCTCTGATCCAGGCGAGCATAAGATTTACATAGACAATGTGAAGCTGGTGGTTAAGGATGCTTCAAATGCTATCGAGGTTTCGGCGCTTCCAGCTTATGTAAATGTTGCTGTGAATCAAATGGGTTACAAACCAGATGATAAAAAGGTGGCAGTTGTAAAAACTGATACAACCGGTGATGAGGAGTTCATCGTATGTGATGCAAATACAAATGAAACAGTTTATGCCGGAAAGCTTGGCGAACCTATTCATGACTATGGTTCAGACAGAGAGGTAAGACAGGCTGACTTCTCTGAGCTGAAGGCAGAGGGCGAATATTATGTGTTTACCGCAGAGGGTGCCAGCTATTCATTTGGAATTTATGATAATCCTTATACAGATATTTATAGAGATACTGTACTGATGCTGTATAGACAGAGGTGTGGTGTTATCGTAGAGAATAATGGTAAATTTGACCATCCGGAGTGCCATACTGCAGAAGCTTCAGTTTATGGTAATGAGAGCAAGAAACAGGATGTAAGCGGTGGCTGGCATGATGCGGGTGACTATGGAAGATATACTGTTTCTACAGCGAAGACAATCGCTGATCTTCTCCTGGCTTACGAAGATTTCGGTGTGTCTGATGATGAGATGGGAATCCCAGAAAGTGGAAATGGAATTCCTGATATTCTTGATGAGGCAAGGGTTGGTCTTGACTGGATGCTCAAGATGCAGGATCCTGAGACTGGCGGAGTTTACCACAAGGTAACCTGTGCTGTTTTTCCTGAGACGGTTGCTCCACAGGATGAAACTGATGAGCTT
>CACZRU010000151.1 GCA_902783605.1 uncultured Lachnospiraceae bacterium | reverse complement strand
TTGGCGCCTGTTTTATTTCTAAGTGATGCTAGGTATCTCTGCATTGTGCGAAGGGTTACGCCCTGCATTTCAGCAAGTTCCTTTTGCGTTTTGTGAGGGTTTTCGATCAAAAGGCGGAGGGCAGTTTTTTCACTGTCGCTTAAGGAATAAGTTGTGGCGAAATCATTTATTTTTTCTTCAATAGAGGATTCTTTGTTAATCTTTTCTCTGTTTGAGCTGTCTTTATCTGCGTTGTCATTAACTGCACTGTCTTTAATTAAACTGCTGTTATTTGAGGTTTCTTTGTTGAGGCTATCGGTGGATGAGCTTTCTTCGACTGGAGTTTTGATGATCAGCTTATTTGGAACTCTGGTTGAATAGTACAGGTTCTTTACAGCCTGATATGAATCTTGTCCGGTTTTCTCCTGTATTTTCTGGAAATGCTTATATAGTACACTTCTGGAAATGAAGAGCTTATCAGCCAGTTCAGATACATTTCCACCGTGCTCCAGTGAAGCGATAAAGACTTCAGTTTCTTTTTCTGTAAAACCATATTCTATGGCGAATATTTCAGGAGAGATATGATCTATAACGATATGTGTATGTGGCGTAAAGGAAAACTGTCCTGAAAAAACAAACAGAAGCATAATACCAATGATCATTACAAGTTCTATTCCTATAGCTGCAAATAGAGGAAGATTTGAAATTATAGGAGATATAAAAATAAATGAGAAGATTGAATCGATAAATCTTCCGGAAATAGCGATAATTGGAGCGGATCTATGACCTCTTGCCAGTTTCCACATCATGAGTACAAAGAAACTGTTGATGATGCCGGCTATTATATAGAATATGCAGGTGTTGATATATGTATAAGGCCCCTCGTGAAGCAGTACAGGATTAAGAATCCCAATAAGTACGCCGATGAATGTAACGATAGGAAGATATTTCATGTCTCTGATATCTGCAACAAGTCCCATAAGTATGTAAGCTATAAGCATAAAGAGCCTAGGGGAAGCAAAAACAATGTTATCTCCTTGTGAAAGTGCGAGTATTAGAGAGTAGGTCAGGAAATTGCCTAGAACTTCAAGGAGCACTATTACTAAGAGGGTTGTTATTAAAAGCGTATGATAGCCTGCATGAGAAACACCAGACTGAAAACTAGTATGTCTGGTACTGGTGGTTTTGTTATTTTTTCCAAAAGCTTCTGAAGATGAATATGTTTCGGCTGAGTCATCATCAAGACTTCGGTTTGTAGAAACTGCCTTTGAAAAATGAATAAATGCACTGATAAAGCAGAATATTATAAGAAAGTACACTATCAGATTTTCTCTTCCAGACTGAAGAAAGTATTGCAGTATGATGGATAGAGACAAACTGATGCCGTTAATTATTCCGATTCTTTTAATGGTTGTTGAAGCAGAAACAATCATAAAATTGATATAGACGCACTCTGTTCCTATTAAAAAGGTTATCAAATAAGTTGATATGAGAAAAAATATCGGATTCTTTGTATAGAAAATCATGAGCATAAGTGGAGTAGTCAGAAGTGTGATTATTCCTGCGATTTTTCCCAGGCTGATCCGAGAGATTCGGGTGAGGGATATAAAGAGTCCAAAGATAATAAGTCCTGCTGAAAATGAAACTTGTATGAGGCGATAGTGCAGAATGCTGCTTTCTTCAGACAAAAGGGAAAGGGATCTTTCGTTAAAATATGAGAAAATCATGGAATAGGTGAAGCTGTACATGAAGAGCGTGATTACAAGAAAGATATACTTGTATCCGTTTTTTTCAAATCCTTTTTTGGAGAATTTTGTACGTGCATTTTCAGTACTGTTTTTATTAATTGGATTAACGCTGGTCACTTGGATGCTCATCTTAACCTCTTATCATTTTTGTATTCTGTTACGACAAGAAAATTATAAAACAAAGAAATTGTTTTGAAAAGCGAGTGACGACAGGTTGTCGTAATATACGACAGCGCATAAATGGATTTGCGACATATGTCATCTGCAGTAAAAAGGGCAGAATTTATATAATAATAACATATTTTTGATAACTTGATATTGGAGGGCGTGTCTATGAAAAAAATAGCAAAAAAAACAACAAAAAAAAAGACGACTATTACTTCGTTGGTTGTCAGTATTCTTATGATCATTTCAGCAATTGGTATTATACCTATGAAGGGTGTGCATGCTGAACCAACTGAACCGATAAATGGAGAAGATACTGTTACTTTTCCTATAGAAGGTTTTTGGACTATTAATTATGATGGTGGTCTGTATGAAGGTGGTTCTTCGAATGAACAAAGTTTTCAGATTCATTGGAGACTGAGTGTTCTGAATTCAAATAATGAACTGCTTCTTCAGTTTGTTGATCAGCTTCCTGGGGATAATATTATTGGGGCTTCAGCGGATCCAGAGTATAAGAGACTTGCTACTGATGCAGGTTTTACTATTACTAAAGTGGATGTTCAAGCACAGCTTAAGCTGATTCCAGAGGGCGCATTCAGTCAGAATCCTGATACACTGGAAGAAGCAAAAGCATTAAATCTGAAAGAGGCGAAGCTTCCTTCATGCGTAAAGGAGATAGGTAATAGTGCGTTTTATGGAAATACAAACCTTACAAGTCTGACTTTCCCTACGAGTCTTGAGAAGGTTGGACCTTGGGCATTTGCACGGTCAGGACTTACATCTGTTAGTCTGCCGTCAGGACTTAAAGAAATCGGTCATGGTGCATTTTTCAGATGTACTGATCTTACAAGCTACAACCTTCCAGGGTCACTGAAGATTCTTGGACAGCAAGCGTTTTATGACTGTGAAAGCTTGACTGGAAATGTATCGCTTCCTTCAGGACTTGAGGAGATTGGTGACGGAGTATTTACAGGAACTAAAGTAAGTGGACAGCTTATAGTTCCTTCTGGGCTTAAAAAGTTCGGAAATGCATTTATGGATGTTGAAGGGATTTCAGGACATGTTGATATCCCTTACTCAGTAACACATATGTCTCAGAGTATGTTCAGCGGAACTGGAATTACATCAATTAGTATTGTCGGGGGACAGCTGGATGAGGATGCTATTCCATATAAGGCGTTCTGTGATATGCCGGAACTGAAGAGTGTAACGATTGGTGGTGTTGCAGTAATATCGGCTGATGCATTTGCCTGCTGTCCAAAGCTTTCAAAAGTAACACTCCCAGATCGTCTTAAGCTGATTGATGATAATGCATTTGGCAGCTGTACTTCGCTTACAAGTATTACTCTTCCAGAGGGGCTGCAGTATATTGGTCGTACATATCAGTATAGTATGCAGGGGGCGTTTAATAATAGTGGACTTACAGAGATAACCATTCCTTCAAGTGTACGCTTTATTGGAAAGACTGCATTTTGCAAGTGTGAGAATCTCAGAAAAGTTGTAATAGAGCCTGGAGATGAAGATCTGATGATAGGACTTCCTTATAGCTATGTTTATGATGAAGAAAATGGTTCATCAGTAGATATGAGCAAATACAACGGGGCTAGCTGGATTAAGAAGGTCACAGCTACCTATCTTGTGGCTGATGGTTTTACTCCGTATGAGATGATGGTTACAACAACAGGAATGGGCGAATCATTTGCATATTGTCCACTTCTTACAGATGTGACAATTCCGAAAAATGTTAAATATATCAGCAAGGATACATTTAGAGGCACTCCTTATAAGGTTAGTGATAATAATGAAGATATAAAAGAGAATACTCCTTCTGAAGATGAGGGCAGTGGATCTGCTTCAAATGAATCAGCTTCGAATTCGTCATCAGGATCAAATGGAACGAACACTTCGACAGGTTCTGGAGATTCTTCTAAGGAAAAACCTAAATATTCAAATGAGTGGGTAGATGGTAAGTGGTATAGCGAAGATGGTTCACAAACCTATGAAGGAACGCTTAAGTGGCAGAATAATTCTACTGGCTGGTGGATTGAGGATACTTCAGGCTGGTATCCAACCTCCATGTGGCAGAAGATAGATGGA
>CACZRU010000150.1 GCA_902783605.1 uncultured Lachnospiraceae bacterium | reverse complement strand
GAAGGTTGATCTTACAGAGAAGCTCTTTGATGAGTATGCTGTTAAGTATGCAGATAGAAAGGGTGGATATACAAGAATCGTTAAGATTGCACAGCGTAAGGGTGATGGCGCTCTTGAAGTAATACTTGAGCTTGTTTAATCCTATCAATTAATTAACTCTATGGCATCTGCTTATGGCAGATGCCATTTTTATTAGTTTTGATGTTACACTGAAGAAAAATACAACTAGGAAGTAATATGACTCCATATATAAAGCTGAATAAACTGAATATGGATAATATCGCAGGCAGTGAGCTGAGCCTTTCCATTGAGAAGGGAGAAGTGATTGCTATCACTGGTCTTAATGGCTGTGGAAAGAGTACACTTGCAAAATATCTCGCTGGTATTAACAGGCCTGATTCTATTGGAAAGCTTCTGATAAATGGATTAGATTCCTATTCACAGCTGGGGAATGATAAGATTAGAAGAATTGTTGGATTTGTATATCAGGATCCGAGAACAGGAATGGTATTTGAAAATATCGGTCGTGATATTGTTTTTGGTACCGAGAATATTGGCATGGATAAGGATAAGATTGTAAAGAGATTTACTTATTTCATGCAGAATTATGGTATGAAGAAAAAACAGTCTAAGTATTATAGTACTGTAAGTGTTTCAGAGCAGCAGAGGGCTGCACTTTTTGCAACTCTAATGATGCCATCAGAAGTTTTGGTCTTGGATGAACCATTTAGCATGCAGAGCAAGGTGAATTCCAAGAGATATTTTGATGTTATCATTAGGAATGCAAGAAAGAGAAATCAGACAGTTATTATCTTCTCTAAGCAGAAATATATATTGGAATCTGTAGACAGGGCGTATCAGCTGATCAATGGAAAGATATATGAAATAGATACAGCAGGAATGCAGGAAAGTATTTCAGATGCTGCAACCATATCTGATGACAGAGGGGCATTTATAGATCGTAATAAAAGAATACGTGTTGAAAGATATATAAATGGTGGAGATAATAAGGGCGAAAATGGCCTTAGTTTACATAATGTTTCTTTTGGCTATGATGATGATCTTATTATCGATGGCGTAAATGCCAGATTTGAGGCCGGTTCTGCATACAGAATTATGGGACCTTCGGGCTGTGGCAAGAGTACTTATCTTCAACTGATAGGTGGACTTCTTAAACCTTATGAGGGAGAACGGTTTATCGGTGAAAATAGCAAGGTTGGTTATGTATTTCAGTACTCAGAGGATGGCTTTGTGGAGAATACAGTTCTGGATGATGTAATGTTTGGCCCAATGAGTGCAGGATATTCTAAAAGAGAAGCAAGGATTATGTCTATACAGGTGCTTCAATTTGTAGGAGTAAATGAATCACTTTGGGGCAGATCGCCTCTCAATCTTTCCATGGGAGAGCAAAGACTTGTGTCTATAGCGGGAGCTTTAGCACTAAGTCCTGACTTTCTGCTGATAGATGAACCATTTCAAGGACTTGATCAGAACAGCCAGAAACATGTGGACGATATAATAAGGGCGCTATGTGCAGAAGGAAAATGCGTAGTTATTGTTGACTGAGTATAGTAAAGAGTTTTATATCAGTTTGTTTTGATAATAATATGCTAAGATTTAAGTGTTTTGATAAATAGAATTTTTGAAAAAAATATTTTAGTGCGTTAGATTAAAAGGTTTATACGATCAAAAGGTTTATATAATGATAAAAAAAAGAAGACTCGGGATTTTTAAAAGCTACGATCCCAGAACAAAACTTCATATTCTTCTGATGTACCTTGTATTAACTCTGGCAAGCTGGAATATATGGTCCCTGCTTGTAAGTGTTGTCATGTCAGCACTATTAATTCTGCTATTATGGGATGGGGTGCAGGCTGTACTTGGTCAGGCGATTGAACTTCTGTCAATCGAACTGCTGATAGGGATTATCTGTATTATATTCCTGCCAACAGCAACTGGACTTTTTATTACATTTAAGCTTCTGATATTTACTATAGTATATCTTCTGATCATGAGGAGTATGAAACAAGGTGAACTACTGGATGGTCTTGCTGAGGGCTTTGGTCTAAGAGCAAAGACAGCCAAGACTATGATGCTCATGCTTGATTTTCTTCCCAAAATTTATAGGGAGAAAAAGAGAGGGAGAAAAGCACAGAGAGCGCGTGGAGTTGATCCTGACAGTGGAAATATAATTGATAGATTTCGTGAGAATATGCTTCTTGCGATTCCAAATATCAAGTATGCATATACAAGAACACTTAGGCAGTCAGAGTCTATGAAGAAGAGACAGTACTTGTCAGTGATTCGAAGAAACAGCATCTATGAGATGAAACTTAATTGGGTAGATAAGGTAATCAGCCTGATATTTATGGCAATGATGATTGGTGGAATAGTGTTGATGATAATGCTTTAATAATGTGGAGAGATATATGTCCAGAATAATGCTTAGAGCAGCATATGATGGAACTGAATATAGTGGCTGGCAGGTTCAGCCAAATGCTGTGACAATAGAAGGAAAGCTGAATGAAGCGTTGTCGCAGCTGACTGGTGAGGATATACAGGTGATTGGAGCCAGCAGAACAGATGCGGGTGTTCATTCGCTGGGAAATGTATGTGTATTTGATACAGATACCAGAATTCCTGCAGAGAAGATATGTTATGCAGTTAATAACATGCTTCCGAGCGATATAAGAGTAATTGAATCTAAGGAGGTCGAGGCGGATTTTCATCCAAGACACTGTGATTCCGTTAAGACCTATGAATATAAGATATGGAATGATATCTTTCCAAGTCCGGTTCTGGCAAGGTATGCTCATTTTACCTATAGAAAAATCGATATAGATAAGATGAAGGCAGCTGCTGAGAAACTGGTGGGGACACATGATTTCGGAGCTTTCTGTGGTTCTGGTTCACAGGCAGAGACGACAGTAAGGACCATCTTCAGTATTGAGATTGTAACTGAGTCCATGGAGATGTCGGTAACCAGACAAACAGGACAAGGAAATCGCTTGGCAGATAGAACTTTAGAAGTTACAGAGAAAAAGAATAAAGAACAAAAGAATTTGGGGACAGACTACCAATTTGGAAATATGATAAAAATCAGAGTCCAGGGTTCGGGATTCCTATACAATATGGTCCGTATAATAGCAGGAACGCTGCTGGATATTGGTACCGGATTAATGGAGGTTGAGGCGATAGATAAATGCCTTGAGACTCATCAGCGAAGTGATGCAGGGCCAACGGCACCAGCTAATGGACTCACCATGATTGGTATAAGGTTCATTTCTTGCTGATTTATAAGCATTTTTCCTTGACAGAGAGAAATGAATAGAGTAAAATATGTTTCTGTGACTGCCTTAAGTCACGGTCTTTTAGTGCATAGCAGCATAAGCTGTTATAAATAAATGGCGCTGAAATCGGTGAATAGTCATTCCAGCCCGGACATCTGGAACTGGTGAAACCACCTGAGTAAGCTACTCTGTCTTACATAAGGGCAGACGAGTTAGACGGCCGCGAGGTTGTCAGTAATAAGGAGGATATGAACATGAAGAGCTTTATGGCTAGCCCAAGTACCATTGAAAGAAAATGGTATGTGGTTGATG
>CACZRU010000149.1 GCA_902783605.1 uncultured Lachnospiraceae bacterium | reverse complement strand
TATCTTTTTGGTTTTGATTTGTTTTATGAAGTTTGTATCGTCTTTTTGTTGGACATGTGTTGGACAGCATGTATTACAATGCATTTGTTATTTTATAGAACGCTATATCTCTGAAAGGACGAGTTATGAAAATAATAAGTAATAAAAGATGGATTAGTGCGGTTTTAAGTGGTTTATTGGTACTTGGTTCCTTGTCTGGCTGTGGATCGGGGGATGCTGGACAGACTGAAGATAATGGAACCGCAACAGATGCAAGTGCGGGAGCTTCAGCTGACAACATACTGACAGATACTATTGATATTGTTGAGTCAGGCGATTATCCGCTCAATGCTGAAGAGATAATGTATCTTTCCGGAGTCAAGGCTTCGGCATATAAGTCTGGAGTGAAATACACACTTCGTGATATGGACGAAGATATGGTATCTGAGCTATTTGTTTCTGTAAATGATACTGTAGGTGTTTATAAATATGATGCTGATTCCAACAGGGCTAAGAAAACATCTGAATATGATGGAGATATTGACAGTGTTCTAAATGATGAGACGGCTGTCTGGGTTGATGGTGGTTCTCAGTGGATTGATGGAACTATTTATGGCGCTGCAAATCAAACTGGAGATCCTGGTGTAAAAACAGATTTTTATACATCGTCTAATTATGACTGGCTCAGCAAGGCAAATGTTCAGGTTCAGGGCGATTCTGTTTCAATGGTAGATAATGGTTTCTCAGTTGATGAAAAGCTAGATGAATTATTTAAGGATACTGATAAATATCAGGGTGAGGATATTGAACGAATTAGAACCTTTTATAATATTGCAACTAATTGGGAAAAGAGAGAAGCAGAAGGTGTAGAACCTGTTAAGAAGTATTTTGATGCTATTAACAGTATTGATAGTATAGATGCAATGAGTGATTATCTTGCAGATCCTGAGAAAGATCCATTCTGTCAGTTTATGACTCTCTATACAACTCTTGATTTAAAAGATACAGCGAATTGGATAGTTACAATAAAAGGTGATAACTTCTCCGTTCTTCCAAGAATCTTTAACAATGAAGCTGATGAGGATATAAAAACTGCAAGAACAGAATATGATATTACAGTAAGATATGTCCTCAAAAAAACAGGATACAGCGCTGAAGATATAGATAGAATTATGGATGAGTTCTATGAGATAGAAGATGAACTCCTCAGAAAAGACTGGATTGAAGAGGAGGAAGATGAAAATGATGAGCTTCTAACTCCAATGCCTTTGGATAAAATAGCTTCCAAGTGCCAGAACTTCCCGTTGGCTCGCATTTTTGAAGCCTATAATATTACAAATGGTACAGCAAATGTAGAGTATCCTGCTTACTTAAGAACTCTGGATAGTCTATACACAGAAGATAATCTTTCTAAGCTTAAATCTTACTGTCTTGCGCATACTGCATATGAAGCAAGTGCGTACCTGAATCTGGAAATAAGAAATGCTTATTATTTATCTACAGAAAATGATGCAACATTCATGGATGCTGAAGAAGATCTTGCATCTTTAGCATATACTAAAGAGGATTTAAATGATGATTACCTAAATAAATTTATGTCCAGCAGGGAACTTATGGGAGTTGCTGTTAATAATGCATACATGACATATTTTGTTGATGATGAAATGAGAGATGACATTACATCACTAGCAAATGAAATTAAGGATACTTTCCATGAGATTCTTGAAAATGAGGAATGGATGACAGATGCCGGTAAAGAAGCTGCCATAGCTAAACTAGACAATATGGAATTTTCTATTCTGAAACCTGATAATCTGATCGACTCTTCCTTCCTGGAGGTTGATCCGGAGTCCAACTTCCTTGATGCATACGCATCAATTGTTGTTAATACTAAAAAGCATAACGGAGAAATAGTTGGTCAGGAGCGTGTTAAGGGAGATTGGCGTTATGATCTTGATTCATCGATTTCTACTACAACCAATAACTGTTTCTATTTTGGAGCATACAATCAGTTCTTCATCCTTGATGGATTTATAAATGACGGAACCTATAGACTATATATGACAAGAGAAGAGAAGCTTGGAACTCTTGGTGAGGTTATAGGGCATGAGCTTACTCATGGCTTCGATCCAAATGGTATTCAGTACGATAAAGATGGAAATATGGTAGTGACAGATGATAATCCTTATGGCTGGATGCCTGAGGAAGACTATAACACATTTATGGAAAGGGCTGACAAACTTTCAACATACTTCAGTACATTTACACCTTATCCATATAATAAGTGTGATGGTTCTCTTTACTGGGGTGAGGCTGCTGCAGATATAGCAGGTATGACCATAGGACTTAAGATTGCAGAAAAGGAAAATGATTTCAATTACGATCTCTACTTTAGAAGTCATTCTCAGCTCTGGGTAAAGCAGCAGACCCTTATAGTTGAACAGGGAGATATCTTTAATGAGCATCCGCTTTATTACTTGAGAATCAATGCTACATACCAGCAGTTTGATAAATTCTATGAAACATATGACATACAGGAAGGAGACCTTATGTATCTCGCACCTGAAGACAGAATAGCAATATGGTAAATACAAGAAGTGTCAGGGGATAACCCTGGCACTTTTCTTTAGTTTTCAGCACTTGTAAGACATCTGGGTGTGTGCTAAAATGCTTAGGTTATTAAAAACAGGAGAAATATGATAAGATGAGTACCCCTAACTCAAAGAAAAAGAATAGTACGAATACTAGTGTTAAACAAAAAAATAGTTCAGGATCAAAGAATAGTTCTGTTAATAAAAAGAGTACTTCCACGTACGATCGATACAGGAAGAACAGGCCAGCTGACATTGTGAACACACTCTACCTGATATTTATTACTTCGATTTTTTCAGTCTACATGCATAATAAATACTTCGACATCACAGGAACCCGTGCGAAGACATTTGCAAATGTCAGCATAATCTATGTGGTTCTTCTTGTTATGGCCGTAGTTATTGAAGTATTTATGATCAAGTATTTTGAGCCGGAAGTAACATTTAAGGATTTGTTCTACAAGGATTCCAAATGGTTTGCCATGCCGGAACTGTGGGCAATCCTATTTGCAGTGGCAAATATTTTTGCGTGGTTCATGTCGCCGGATAAGAAGGGTTCATGGGATGGCTCCACCGGGCGTTTCATGGGACTCAGCTTCATCCTTGTTCTCGTGCTGGAAGTAGTAGCACTTTCCAGAGAAACCTGTGCCAGCAAGTTCGTACTGATATCGCTATTTGCAACTTCGACATTCATATACATAATAGCTGTGCTTCAGCATTTCGGTGGTGATCCATTTGGCCTGAGGGAAAAGGTGGTTGACCGCCAGAAGGAAATGTTTATCACAACCTTCGGAAATATAAATACCTACGGCTCCTACATAGCGATAGTGCTGCCAATATTCGTTGCTCTCTTTGTGTTCAGCGAAAAACTATGGGTAAGGATCTTGACAGGCATATCTATAGCAGTAGCAGCGATGGCGATAATACCAGCTAAGAGCGATAATGTTTACCTCGGTACGGGAGCGGCGTTCCTTGTGCTGTTCTATATTGCAATATACTACAAGCGTTTTACGGAGTACATCTTTTCAGTACTTCTGCTGGGAGCGGGGCTTCTGGTGATGGCCATCGCAAACAGCGCCCTGAAAGGAAGTCAGAAGCATATAAATGGTATTGCTGAGATAGTGGAAAATCCAAAGGTTATGTTCCTGTTTGTGATTCTTATAGTTGTGATACTTATATTGTCAATGGTGTTTAGAACTGCCAACTATGAGCTTTACAAAAGAGTTCAGAGCTGGAAGCTATTGGCTGTGCTCACAGTGATATTTGTATTTACAGGGATAGCAGTTGTGATTGTGGGCACTCGCCTCAAAATATCATTCTTCGTCTTTAATGATAAGTGGGGTACCTTCCGTGGATACATCTGGAGAAGAAGCATGGACATTTTTAAAAGTGGATCCCTTGCTCAAAAATTCTTCGGACATGGAAATGAAACTATTGCCCTTAATATGAAGACCTACTACGAGGAAATGGTATCTATAACCGGAAAGAAGTATGACAACAGCCACTGTGAATTTATTCAGTATCTTGTAACAACAGGACTCTTCGGAGTGATAAGCTATTACGGCTTTGCGGCTGCAGGTTTTATATATATTCTGAAGCGAATGAAGGGCGATGCGGTAGCAATAGCTGCGCTGGCAGGATGCGTAGGCTATCTCGTACAGGGACTTGTAAATCTGAATCAGCCTATAACAACTCCATTCTATTTTGTGCTTCTGGCATTTGGAATTGGGTACCTTAGATATAGAGACCAGGGATATGGAGAATTCAGGGAAGAATAATGTGAATAAT
>CACZRU010000148.1 GCA_902783605.1 uncultured Lachnospiraceae bacterium | reverse complement strand
TCTGCCAGATTGTAGAAGTTGCCGGCGAAGAAACGAATCCAAGTATAGGACGACTTATCTGCTGTTTGCTATTCTTTTCTCTGTCTGTAGTTCTGGCACTCATTGCCGAAAGGAGATGGGAGGCTGATTCTGAAAAACTGCTTTTCACTTGGTCTCTGGCCGCTCTGGGCGGAACCTTACTATGGACATCAATAGGTGAATGCTCCTGGCATTTTGGTCTGAATGTCATGAGCGATGAAGGCACTGAAATTTTTGCGAGTTTTCCTCGTATAGAAAGTATTCAAGGACTTCCATTTTTCATTCTAAGTACACTCATCTTTGCGGCGTGCTATAAGAAAATGAGTTTCCCGCTGGCGTCTTATGTATTTGCATTTCTTGGAAACTGGTATGGGCATCTCTGTATGATTGCTGCATATCCAATTGCAAAAGCTATAGGAATAAATATGGAGCTTGGAACATTTTATAAAGCTTCTGCATTAATCAACGCCCTGATCATTGCAGTGATAGGAGTTATTCTTATCGCTGGAAAGACAAAAAGGACAACAAAGTATATGGCAGCAGTGTGCATGTATGTGGCGTTAGGAAATGTACTGTTTGGTATTGTTATGGGAGAAACTTGAATATGATAAGATATATCGCGATATATTTACCCATAAAAGCGATATATTGTTTGTATAATATTTTTCCGGATGTTATTATATAAGAAGAAGATAAGACATAGAAACTACAGCACAAAAGATAAGGGGTTATATGATAGATTATTCTTTTGTATTAGGGGTCGCTTTATCGTCGTTTCTGATATGTCTTGTTAATATTATATATACATTTATCCAGGGACGAACAGATAAGACTCAAAACAAGATATTCTTAGCTTTATATATAATTCTTGCACTTAACTCGGTCACAGAGATAGTCTCAGGATTATATGGTTCGGAATCATTTCTATCAGACAGCGCATTTATGGTTATTCAGATAAGCAAATACATCTACTTTGCTACACATACCATACTGTGTCCGCTGTTCTATTATTATGTTTCAAATATCAGCTTTGCATCTACGCGTCTGTCTAATCGTAAGGCGGTAATCATCTCTATTCCAATGCTTTTAACAGAATTATTGGCACTTATCAATCCGCTCACTAATTATGTGTGGAGATTTGATAGTACTGGTTATCATAGAGAGTTTGGAATGACATTTATATATCTGGCTGCTCTTTTGTACTATGTAATGGCTATAGTTGTAATGGTTAATTCCTGGAGCATCTTGTCTGAAAAGAGAAGAAGAGCACTTATATTCTTTGTCATCATGGTTGCCATCGGTATAATTATCCAGTTAGTTGATAAAGCTTTAAGAGTAGAAGTTTTAACAGAGGTGCTTGGGCTCTCTGGTGTCATGATGTCTATAGAAAATGAAGATGAACGTATCTATTCTGGTACGAGATTCTACAACCGTTCCGCACTCAGCATGGATATAGGCGGATGTCTGATGCATAACCGAAAGATGAGTCTCATCATGATACACATTAATAACCATGATATCATCAACAGACTCGTAGATAATAGAGAGAATAATGTTATAGTTGATATGGTCTCCGACTACATAAAGACTGTTGTAAAACGTTATCAGGTATACGTATCTGATAGATCCACATTGGTGCTTACCCTATATGATGAGCAGAGTGATATAGCAGATAAGATGGCGGAGGACATACTTAAAAGATTCGATTCCTCCTGGGAGTACAAGGACTTCAGTATTATGCTTAATGCCACAGTTATGGTGGCAGATATTCCAACTCAGATAAAGACTGTGTCAGAGCTTTTCTATATGCTTGATGGAAATGAGATTAATACCGAAGAAAAAAGAGTACTTAGAGATGATGACCTGGGATTCATCATGAGAAAGCAGTCTATAGAAGAGGCACTTTCCAGAGGTTTTAATGAGAACAGCTACGAAGTTTACTATCAGCCAACCTATAATCTTGATGGAAGTTTACACGGGGCTGAAGCACTTATTAGAATGAATGATAAAGAACTGGGACGACTGTTCCCGGACGAATTCATACCTGTTGCTGAGCAGAGCGGGCTTATTGATGATATAGACGAATTTGTTCTGGAAGAAGTATGTAAGTTTATAAAGTCAGGAATCCTGTCAAAGTATGGCATGAGCTGTATAAATGTTAACCTTTCGGTTGTCCACTGTATGAGGCCAGGCTTTGTAGAGGATATTATAGGGATAGTTGATAAGTATGGTATAAAAAAGAAGCGTATTAACTTTGAGATAACCGAATCCATCGCTGCAGGTGATTATGAAATCTTTAAAAATATCATTTCCAGACTGAAGAAAGAAGGATTTTTATTCTCAATGGATGATTATGGTACAGGTTATTCCAATGTTAATTCCATCTTCTCGCTGGATTTCGATGTCATAAAAATCGACAAGAGTATACTATGGGGTGCAGAAGAGAACAAACTGGGAATGACTATACTGGAAAATACCATACGCATGATTCAGCAGATGAAGAGAAAAATTCTTGTTGAAGGTGTTGAAACAAAGGAACAGAAGGAAATGCTGGAAAAGCTGAGAGTAGATTATCTGCAGGGATACTACTTCTCAAAGCCTATACCTAAGAATGATTTTGTGAAGCTGATATCCATAGATAAAGCAACAAAGCTGATGTAGAAGTCTACAAATACTGTGGAACCAAAAGAATACAGAATAACAGCACTTATACTTATTGTGCTGTTATTTTTATTGGTATTAGTAGTTATTCTAGAAGCTATTACTAGAATCTATTGAATTCATTGCAACAGAACATCAATATAGATACACTAGATGATACGTAATCTAAAACATTAGGTTTAATAAAACTTAAGGAGAATAAAAAAATGGATTTAATTGCACCTATTGCAGTAGGAATAATTCTAGGTATTTTTCATGTATTAATATTGTGTGTGGTAGTTGGAAATACTAAAAGAATGCTTGTATGTACAAAAACGGTTGATGCTAAGGTTAGGTCTGTAGAAGAGAAGCTTAAAGAATACAAGGACTCTGAAACAGGCAGAACAAAAACCGAATATCATTATAGGGTATTTTTTAAATATGATTATAATGGTCAAACATATGACGCATGTCATGGTTATACAAAGCATTGCCCATATTTTAAAGGTCAGGAAACATTTTTAAAAATAAATCCATTTAGACCAACAGAGAGCTGGGCAAAGGGTGAATTTTTAGATATCTTAAAAGTAAGTTTAGGTATACCGGTTTTGGTGTTTTTTGATCTTATATACTATGCGATATTTTTCTAGAAAATATAAAATCGCAAGATAGAGGAACTGTAATTTGGATATAACTTCTGAAGCACCTATAAAGGAGATGGAATTAAAGAAATTTGAGCTTCAGGTTAATATTTGAAGCGTTCTTTTGGTTTCATCGCTTTTGTTAGGAAGTATGTTAGAATAAGTACTTCTTATTTATCAGGATAACCAATCAAGGTGAAATAATTAAAATGATTGATCTTGAAACAGGCGAGATTGAAATCAACGGTGTTTCTCTTTTGCACTTTGGATAAATGCATATTCTAAGGAAGTCTTATCCTTAAGAACAGATGCTTTGGTGTAGATTCCGAAAGGTGCACGGGGAGATTCCTCCCACTTAAATGTGACAAGATCTTTATGATCAAGTATTTCGTACCCTGGCAGTAGAGCATATCCAAAGTTTACAAGGAGCAGACCATATGCCTCGCAGGCATTTGAGCATATAGCATTGTCAATATCTTCATTTACAGGGACTATATATCGTCTTTTTGAAAAGAGGTTCCTTATCAAATATGGAGGAACAGAAATAATCTGGCGGTAAGCCCACAAATCTTGCGTGGTTACCGTCTTATTTTTATGCTCTTTAAATCCCTTTACTAAAGGATGATCTTTATGCATCACACAGAATAGTTCTTCATCATATAACTTGCTAAATGTGATATTTGAATCCACGAACTTTGCATCCTTCATACCTATAATGAGATCCAGCTGGCTGTTCACCAGACGGCTTAAGTTCGCATCTGTCTGGTCTTGGGTGAACTCTGGAATAACATTTGGTTTTGATGCTATGAGAGGCTTAAGAATTCGGCTTATGAGATATACAGTATGTGGATCCATATAACCTATTTTAAGAGAATGGAGTTCCTGTTCCTGATAGTTAGATATTCGTTCCTTGGAGTGATAGAAGGTGTCTATTATTGTATTTGCATCCGCAAGAAATGCAGCACCGGCTTTTGTAAGTGTTACGGATCTGGTTGTTCTGTTAAAGAGCTTACAGTTCAGTTCTGTCTCTAAGGACTGTATCTGTTTTGATACGGCAGGCTGGGTGAGACCTAGCTGTTCTGCCGTCATCATGTAATTTAGGGTGCCGGCCAGGCTGATAAAGCATTCAAGCT
The DNA here is from genome assembly GCA_902783605.1 of uncultured Lachnospiraceae bacterium. GTDB lineage: Bacteria > Bacillota > Clostridia > Lachnospirales > Lachnospiraceae > Eubacterium_Q. The sequence goes on along the minus strand of CACZRU010000148.1, from coordinate 575 downwards.
GAGATGTTGTCATAGTGAACTCCTTCTCTATACGGTTTATAATATGTCCTCATTCTATCAGGTGCATTTATTCCATCTAGTTATAAATAATAACATAAATTCATTTCTCAGTATATCTTTTTAATGATATTATGGAGTTGTAAACGAAAGATGCATTTTTCAGATTGATTAAATTGATTGAATTGTTTGAGATATAAGGAGAATGGACATATGGATTTTTATGATGTAATTAATGCTAGGCATAGTGTGAGAGATTTTGCAGATGAGAGCATTCCGAAAGACATAATGGAAAAAATTGTGAAGGCAGCATATTCGGCACCCGCTAATGATCATTTCAGAGATTGGCACTATATTGTGGTGTCGGATAAAGAGATGATGAAATGTGTTATAGAGGGAGTTCCGAAGAACCTGACTGTAAAGGATGTAGATGCCATGACATTTATCTCTGATCCTGTTCAGAAGGAGAGTTATCAGATTGCTGTACCTAAGCAATACCGAATGCTGATTGATGCTGCAGCTATCATAATACCATTAATGAAGAAGAAGGTGGATATACTGAATCCTTCGTGTTTATC